>VGRB01000403.1 GCA_016875475.1 Deltaproteobacteria bacterium | reverse complement strand
ACGCCCACGGCCATGGCGAGCGCGACGGCCGCGATCGTGCGCTTCCGTCGGCTGCCCGGACGCGGGTCGCCCGCGTCCACGGCGACCTGCGTCGGGTCGCCCCCCGCCTGCGCCGCGTGCCCGGTGACCCGCTCCAGGGGGACCGTCCCCGGGGTGACGAAGACCACGCGCTCGAACCTGCCGGAGAGCCCGCGGTCGAGGCGGTTGATCTCGCGGACCAGCTCCCCTGCGGACTGGAACCGCCTGTCCGGCGCCTTCTCGAGGCACCGGCGGACGATGTCCTCGACCTCGCCCGGGATCTGCACGTCCGGGCGCACCGCCTGGAACGCGGGCGCCTCCTCCTGGACGTGCTGGATCAGGATGGAGAGCGGGTTCTCCGCCATGAAGGGCGGGCGGCCCGCGAGCATCTCGTAGCCGATCACGCCGAGCGCGTAGAGGTCGGCGCGGTGGTCCACCGGGCTCGACCGGCACTGCTCCGGCGCCATGTAGCGCGGGGTGCCGAAGATCGCGCCCGCGTGCGTCATGGTCCCCTGGCGAGGGTCGGCCTCGCGGAGCTTCGCCACGCCGAAGTCCAGCACCTTCACGAAGTCCTGGTCGCCGCCGACCGCGGTCAGGAAGATGTTGTCCGGCTTCAGGTCGCGGTGGACGATGCCCTTCTGGTGGGCTTCGGACAGCGACTCGCCGATCTGGCGGAGCACGTGCAGCGCCCGGCGCGCCGGGAACGGCCCGTCGTGGCGGATCGAGCGTTCCAGGCTGCGGCCCTCGAGGTACTCCATCGCGAAGAACAGGACCCCGTCGGGCGTCCGGCCGAAGTCGAAGATGCGGATCGTGTTCGGGTGCGTGAGGCGCGAGACCGCGAGGGCCTCGATCCGGAAGCGACGGACCACCTTCTCGTCGTGGGCGACCTCGCGCGACAGCACCTTGATCGCGACGAACCGGTCCATGCCGAGCTGTCGGGCCTTGTAGACCACGCCCATGCCGCCCGCGCCGATGCGCGAGACCACCTCGAACCGGCCCTCGATCGCCCGGCCGACGAGCGGGTCGACGTCCGAGCGAACCTCGGGGGTCTCGGTCGCGCGGACCGCGGCCTCGACGCGCGCGGCCACGTCCACGGCCCCGTCCGCGTTCCCGTCGTCCGACGCGGTGGGCTTCTGGTCGAACGCGAACCCGAGCGTCACGTCGGGGCGCGTGCCGGCCTCTTCGGGGGGGGCGCCGGGTGCCGGAGCCGGGCCGGGCGCAGCCGGGGACGCCGGGTGGGCCGCGGGCGGGGACGCCGGGTGGGCCGCGGGCGGGGACGCCGGGTGGGCCGCGGGCGGGGACGCCGGGTCGTGCGCCTGGGGGGAGGCCGGGCCGGGCGCCTGCGCGGGCCTCGGCGCGAGGTCCGCCGACGGGTCGCGCCGCGTGGGTGCGCCTGACCGGGTATCGTCGTCCGCCACCGCTCCCGCTCCCGAGGCCGTGTCCCGGGGGCAATGTACCACAACCCCGCCGGCGACCCGCAGCCGCACTGAGGTATCACCGCAAAACCGGGCGCGCCGGGCCGCGGGCCAGATGTGAGGCCCGCCGGATTGCCCACCGCGCACGCAACTCCCCGACTCCCTTCGGCTGCCGATCCTGACGGAATTCCACCTCGCCAGCGACCCGCAGCCGCGCGCTTGACAAGGCCGCGAAGCGGCAGGTACAACCTCCGGACGAAGGGAGGTTCCCGGATGGCCCGGTCGTCGATGGACCCCTTGCCCGTCGCGCTCGTCGTCGCGCCGGTCGCCGCGCTCGTCGCCGCGCTCGCCGCGTGCATGTCCACGCCCGAGCGGGTGGAGAAGCTGGACTGCGCCGGGATGCTCGAGTGCCTCGACGGGTGCGCGGACGGCGACGCCGGGTGCGCGGAGGACTGCAAGGAGCGCGTGGACGACGAGGCGCGCGCGGACGCGTACCTGTTCCTCGACTGCGCCTCGGCGTGCGGCAGGTTCACGGCCGCCACCGTCACGCTGCACGAGGCGACCTGCATCTTCGAGTGCGACGGCGCGCAGGCGTGCATGCCCACGGGCACCGCGTCGTGCAAGGGCTACGTCGGCTGCCTGCTGGGTTGCGGCGATGGCGAGGCCTGCGCCGAGTGCACCTTCTCCGCGGAGGCGATGGACGAGATCACCGCGCTGCTCCAGTGCATCGACAAGGAGTGCGTGAGCTGCAGGACGTGCTTCAAGTGCGACGTCTGCGACAAATGCATGAAGGACAAGTGCGAGTGCGAGTGGAACGAGTGCTTCGACCTCGAGCGCTGCTCGAGCGGTTCGGGCGGCGGGTGAGCGGATGCGGTTCGGGCGGAGGGTGAGCGGATGCGGTTCGGGCGGAGGGTGAGCGGATGATGACGTTCGTCGCGATCCTGGCGGTCCTCGGCTGCGCGCTGTGGCTGAACTCCGACCTGAAGAAGCGCCGGCTGCCCAAGGGGTGGTCGTTCCCGCTGAGCGTCGCGCTGCCCGGGCTGGTCTGCATCCTGGGCGCGTGGGGCGCGGGCCTGCTGGTCGGGTGGATCCCGATCATCGCGGACCTCACCCCGCTCGCTGGCGCCACGCTGGCCATCCTCTTCACCGGCGGGTTTGCCCGGCCCCTGTCCAAGCAGTTGAAGTCGCGGGTGTAGTCGCGCTTGCAGGTGCTCGCAGGTGCTTGACGACTGTACATCCGTACACTACCATCCCGGCCAGTGACCGTCGCGGAGGTCCGGCGAATGCCGCCCAGACTGACGAAGCGTCGCGAGCAGGTGCTCGCCTTCATCCGCGACCACGCGGCCCGGACCGGCGCCCCGCCCACGGTCCGCGAGATCGCGGCCGGGCTCGGGATCCCGTCGCCGAACGCGGTGGTCGGCCACCTCGCTGCGCTGCAGCGCATGGGCGTGATCGAGCGATCGCCGCGCCGCGCGCGGGGGATCCGGACGGTGTCGGCGTTGCCGCCGCTTTCTCTCCCCATCCCCGAAGTCGTGCCGGGCATCCCCATCCTGGGCCGAATCGCCGCGGGCCGCCCGATCTACGCGGACGAGAACGTCGAGGGCACGATCGCGGCCGACCCGTTCCTGGTGCGCGACCGCGCCGAGACGTTCGTGCTCCGCGTGCAGGGCGACAGCATGAGCGGCGACGCGATCCTGCCCGGCGACTACATCTTCGTTCGACGCCAGCCGGTCGCGGAGCGCGGGCAGATCGTGGTCGCGCTCATCGACGACGAGGCGACCGTGAAGCGCTACTTCCCGGAGCCGCGTCGCGTCCGGCTGGTCGCGTCCAACCCCGCGTACGCCCCGATCGTGATCCGCCAGGAGGACGGCCGGCGGTTCGAGGTCCTCGGCGTGGTCACCGGCGTGTTCAGGCGGGTGTAGGCGATCTGCTGCCGCCGCGTGCCCGACACGCTGCGTCCGCGTCCTCACAGCGCCGGGCGCGGGACCTCCGGGGGCTTGCGGAACGGGCCGCGACG
The DNA here is from genome assembly GCA_016875475.1 of Deltaproteobacteria bacterium. Lineage (GTDB taxonomy): Bacteria > Myxococcota_A > UBA9042 > DTJE01 > DTJE01 > VGRB01. Next base: position 1,464 of record VGRB01000403.1, on the reverse strand, counting down.
CGCCTTCAGCACCACGTCCTCGAACAGGATCGACGGCGTGCTGACCGACACCCCGGCGACGGACTGTCGCTCCTCGCCCGGCAGGTTCTCGGTCCGCACGGTTTCGAGGAGGGCCGGAGTGTCGCCCGTCGCCAGCACGTCCTTGAACGCTCTCGCCCCCATCCCCTCGATCCGGAGCCCGCGGACCCGCTCCTCGCGGCCGTCCGGGTACACGCGCACCACGTCCACGGGGTCGGTGACCGGGGGCGAGGCGGGTTCGCAGGCATGCCCTGCGACCGCCACGAGCACGAACCTGAGACCGGGGCGCCTCACTTCGGCAACTTGCCTCCCCTCATCGGAGCGGCAGCCGAAGGCCCGGCCAGTCAGTCTGCGCGAAGACCTGATCGTCACGGCTGGGAGGACTGTAGCGGCCCGGAACGGTACACCGGACTCGCTTCTCCAGCTCGGCATCCTCGACCTCACACCGCGAGCCGGCGAATCCCGAGCAGTCGAACTCCAGCCAGTCGCCCTCCACGCAGACAGCGGCAACGGAGCCCGAGCAACGAACCGCGCCACCCGTGCAACTCTCGCCAACGGGGAAGCAAAATCCGTCCCGGTGTCCCTCCAAGCACGTCTTCCCGAGCCAGCCGCAGTCGTACGAACCTCGATTCCAGGTCCAGACGTCACCGGCGCACGCCGGAACCTCGGCCGGCTTGCCTGGAACCCCGCATCGGGGCACGCCCTCCTCCGACAAGCACCGGAGCCCTCTGGAGCCGCAGTCGTCGCGAACGACAACCCCCCCCACGCATGAGAAGGCCACGCCTTCCGCGCAGGAGAGCCCCTCGCAGGTGTTGCGACTCGGGACACCGCACCAGCCGAACCTAGTGCCGTGGCCGATGTCCGCGCCGCTAATGCATGCGCTTCCGCCGGGGCAGCGCATCCGCGCCTCCACCAGCGCGGCCCCGTCGTTGAACTGCACGCATACCAGGACGGTCGCGGCGTCCAGACAAACTGCCGTCGGCTCGCTGCACGCCGGCACGACCTTGAACCCCAGACAGGCGTCCACGCCAGCGCAGTCGACGGCGTCGCCGACGCATCGCCATTCGCCTATCCAGCCGCCCGGGTCCTTGCTCCACCTTGGGATCCCATACATCGACGAGTCCGCATCGGCCAGATCGAAGCCGTAGCAGGCACTCAGGCGAACAAACAAGGCCGAGATGTCGGCGACCTGTGCCCTCTGGCTCTCGCCGGGACCGCACGCCCATGAGGCAACCAACGCCGCCCACACGCCGACCGCGAGGCCGCCGGGAATCCGCATCATTGGCGCCCTCATTCGCCCTTTCTAGTATGCTCCCTACTACTACTGTGTTGCGACAAGTCCGACCACCCACGCAGCGAAGCGCCGGCGTAGCCGCGCGAGGATCCCGCCGGGCGCGGGCGTGGGCTCCTGCTCGGGCACGGGCGCGGGGGGCGTATGGGTTTGCG
>VGRB01000402.1 GCA_016875475.1 Deltaproteobacteria bacterium | reverse complement strand
CCCCGGGGACGGGAGGAAGGGCGGTCGGATGGAACGGCGGGTGCTGGTGATCGGGATCGGGAACCCCGCTCGGGGAGACGACGGGATCGGACCGGCGCTCGCCGCGGAGCTGGAGGCGGCCGGCCTCCCGGGGCTGACCGTCGATGCCGCGTACCAGCTCTCGGTCGAGGACGCCTACGACGTGGCGCAGGCGGACGTGGTGGTGTTCGCGGACGCGGACGTGTCGTGCGCGCCCCCGTTCCGGCTGACCCGCGTCGAGCCCGCCCCGGGCGACGGGTTCACGAGCCACAGCTGCACGCCGGGCGCGGTGCTGGCCCTGGCCCGGGAGCAGTTCGGCGCGCGCTGCGAGGCGTGGCTGCTCGGCGTGCGCGGGTACGAGTTCGAGCCCTTCGTCGAGTCGATGTCGGACGGCGCGCGGGCGAACCTCGCCCCCGCCGTGGACGCGATCGGCGCGATGATCCGGTCGGGTTGCTTCGAGGAGAGGAAGCCATGAAGGACGGCAAGTACGTGGTCCTGTACATCGACGACGACCCCGACGTGATCGAGACGATCGGGACCGTGCTCCGGGCGGCCGGCTACCTGGCCGTGCCGGCGGGCTCGGCCGAGGAGGGCCTGCGCCTGTACAAGCAGGAGAAGCCCGACTTCGTCATCGTCGACCTGATGATGGAGGAGGTCGACGCGGGCGCGCACTTCGCCAAGGAGCTGAAGGCGCTCGGGAACAAGGTGCCGCTCTACATGCTCAGCTCGGTCGGCGACCAGATCAGCATGTCCGTCAACCCGGTGGAGCTGGGGCTGGACGGCGTGTTCCAGAAGCCGATCGACTTCAAGCTCCTCCGCCGCACGCTCGAGACCAAGCTCGGCCCCGCGACGCCGTAAGCCACGGGTCCGGCCCCGTTCCGACCCGGCGACCGCCGACGAATCCGCTTGACGGGGAGGTACGCCGTTCCAACTGGAAACCGTGGAACGGAGCTGCCGCGATCCGCATACTCGAACCGGTTGCTTCGGTGCACCACGTGACGACGACGAGGACCCTCCGCCGATGAGACGAGACGATCCCGATCCCGCGAGTCAACGGTCGAACCACCAGGCGACGAACGGCCACGCGACCAGCCACCACGCGACGAACGGCCACCGGAACGGGCGGCCATCCCTGCCGACGCTCGCGGTCCGCCAGATGGAGCTGGAGGACCTCCCCGGGGTGTTCGCGCTCGGGGAGCGGCTGTTCACCGCGGAGAAGTGGCCGAACCTCTACCGCACCTGGGACGAGTTCGAGGTGATCGAGTTGTTCGCGACCGACAGCGACACCTGCCTGGTCGCCGAGGTGGACGGCCGGATCGCGGGGTTCGCGCTCGGGACGCTCATCGAAAAGCGCCGGAGCGCGTGGACGTACGGGTACCTCCTGTGGCTCGGCGTGGACCCGGACGTCGGCCGCAAGGGCGTGGGGGCGCGGCTGGTGGCGCGGCTCACCGACCTCTTCATCGAGGGCGGGGCGCGCATGATCCTGGTGGACACGGACGCCGAGAACGCCCCGGCCCTCTCCTTCTTCCGGGGGCAGGGGTTCGGGAACGAGAGCGCCCACGTCTTCCTGACCCGGAACCTCTCGCAGCACCCGGGCTACCTCCGGCGGAAGAGGAGCCACCGCGTCGGCGCCCGCGCGCTCCCGAAGCCGAAGCCGCCCGCCGCTGCAGACTAGCGGGGTGACCCGGCGGGGCCTGTCGCCAAGGAGGGTCGCCGTTCAGGGCGAGGAGGGCAGTCGCCATGCGCGAGGCGGGTTCCGGGGGAGGCGTGGACGTTGTCCGCCGCGTCGACGACCGGCTGCTCGCCGACCTGCTCGCGGACGCGGTGGACGCCTACAGCCCGACCCACGCCGAGGACCCGGCCACGCGCGTGTTCGCGGCCGCGCTCCAGCGGGCCCGCGTGCCCTACTGGCTCGCGCCGGTGCCCTCGCGGGTCGCGGGGGGGGCGAGGGCGAACATCGTGGTCGAGCTGGGCCCCTCGCCGCCGGACCTGCTCTGGGTCGGCCACGTGGACACGGTCCCGCTGCCGGACGAAGGCGCGGGCACGCCGGGTCCGCGCTGGGACGGCGACGTGCTCTACGGGCTCGGCGCGGCGGACATGAAGTCGGGTTGCGCCGCCGCGGTGGCCGCGGCCGCCGCCCTGGTCGCGTCGGGCGCGACGCTCTCGCGCGGGCTCGCGATCGCGCTGGTGGTGGGCGAGGAGGAGTACGGCGACGGGTCCGTCGCCCTGCTCGAGCACGTCCGCGCGCCGCTCGTGGTCGTGGGAGAGCCGACCGGCCTCGTCCCGTGCCTCGACCATTACGGCTACGAGGAGTTCCTGCTCTCCAGCGAGGGCAGCGGCGCGCACGCGGCCCTGCCGGAGCGCGGGGCGAACGCGATCCAGGCGATGCTCCGGTGGCTCGCGGGGGTGCTGGATCGGCTCGGCTCCCTCCCGGCCGCGGAGGCCGCCGCGATCAACCTTCGCCACATCGGCGGGGGGGGCGAGACGTTCGTTGTTCCGGAACGTTGCAGGGCCACGCTCGACGTCCACCTCCCGCCCGGGCTCGACCCGGCGCGGGTCGGCGAGCTGGTCGGTGCGGCACGGGCCGACGTCCTCGCGGTTGCGGGCCCCGGCCGCCTCCGGCTCGAATACGAGCGGGCGTTCCACGCGTCCGCGTTCGCGTGCGACCCGGGCGACCCCCTCCTTGCGCCGGTGCGCCGCGGGTTCGAGGCCGCGGGTGTGGAGTGGGCCCCCGGCGCGTTCCGATCCCACTCCGACGCGAGCCTGTTCCGGGAGGCGGGCGCCCTGACCTTCGTCTGCGGCCCGGGCCGGCTGGAGAACGCCCACACCCCCGGCGAGCACGTTTCGTTCGCCGAGGTGGCCCGCGCGGCGCGGCTGTATGCCGCGATGTTCCACGAGGCGTGCGGCCGGTGCTGACCGGGGCCGATGGCGAGCTTGACACACGGGGGCCGGACGGCTACGGTCGATCGTCGGACCCTCCCGGTGGAGGCGAACGTGCCGGCCGCAGGACGAGTCGGGGACCAGGCTCAGTGCCCGGCGGACAGCCACGGCTGCCCGGGGTGCGCCCACGGGGTCATCGGTCCCGCGGTCAAGGGCTCGCCGAACGTGTTCGTCAACGGCCGGGCCGCGCTTCGCATCGGCGACCCGGGCGTGCACGCGGCCTGCTGCGGCCCGAACACGTGGAAGGCCGGCAAGGGCAGCGACACGGTCTTCGTCAACGGCATCGCGTTCCACCGCAAGGACGACCAGACCATCCACTGCGGCGGCTCGGGCAAGCTCGTCGATGGCAGCCCGGACGTGGACATCGGCGGCAAGGGCCCGGACAAGATGCCGATGTTCGACCAGGCATTCGTGCTCAAGGACGAGACGACCGGCGAGCCGGTCGCCAACCGGCGCTACCGGATCAAGCGGGCGGGCGGCAGCGTCATCGAGGGCAAGACCGACGACGAGGGACGGACGATCCTGATCATGAGCGACGAGGAGGAGACCCTCGACATCGAGGTGATGGGGGAGGACGAGGAAGGGGGGGACGACTGGTAATGGGAGACACGGTCGCGAAGAAGGACACCACCAAGACCACCCCGACGGACGACGAGAAGCGGAAGGAGGTGGTCATCCCCTCGCGGACGATCGACCTCATCATCCTCCACTGCACCGCCACCCCGGACGGGAAGCCGCACACGGTCGCCCAGATCGACGCGGGGCACCTCGCGCGCGGGTGGCACCGAAAGGCCTCGTGGAAGAAGCTCCAGAACCCGGACCTCACCTCGATCGGCTACCACTTCGTGATCTACCCCGACGGGTCGGTCCACACCGGCCGGCACGAGATGGAGCAGGGCGCGCACGTCCAGGGCATGAACGTGACCAGCCTCGGCGTCTCCATGGTCGGCTCGTACAAGTTCACCCAGGCGCAGTGGACGTCGCTCGCGTCGAAGGTGGCCGAGCTGGAGAGCAAGTACTCGGTGACGGAGGTCCACGGCCACAACGAATACGCGGCCAAGGACTGCCCCGGGTTCAAGGTCAAGGACTGGCTCGACGGCGGCCGGAAGCCGCTGGCCGCGAACCTCATCGAGGAGCCGAAGCCCGCGACCCCCGCCACGCCGACCAGCGGGCCGCAGTAGGCCGCCGCGCGTGGACGCCCGACGTCTCCCCCGCATCCTCGCGTCCGGAGCGACCCCACTCGCGCTCGCGGCCTGCCTCGCGTCCTGCGGCACGACCGGTGCGGTGCGCGCGGCGGACCCCGAGCCGGTCGCAGCACCGCCCCGCGACCGGACTCCCGATCGGCCGCCCGAGCCGCCCCCGGCGCCGCCGGCCCCGGACCCGTGCCCCGGCGGCGGATGCGCGTCGCTCCGGTTCTTCCGGCCGGCCGGCTGCTCGACCCCGGTCCGATCGGGCTGGCGGCGGGTCGTCCGCGAGTGCGCGTCCGAGGAGCGCCTGGAGGTCCTCGTCCGGCCGGACGGCTCGATTGCGACGCGCCCCCTGCCCCCCGGGCCGTCCCGTGCTCCCTACCCGGTCGAGCTGGCCCGGCAATGGCGACGCTGCGAGACGGGCCTGGGCGGCCCGCAAGGCTTCGACCCGCACGGCCTCGACCCGGCCCGGTTCGGCCGGTACGAGGACCCCGAGGTGGGTCCGTGCCTCGTCCTGCGCGACCTCGACCCCGCGCGGGTGGCCGCGGCCCGGAAGCCGGCGCGCCTGTCCCTGCTGGACGACCTGCACCCGGTGATCGCCGAGGCCACGACCCGGCTCGTTCTGGCGGCCGAGGAGAAAGGCATCCGCGTCAAGGTGATCAGCGGGCTCAGACCGTACACGAAGAAGGTCGTGTCCGCGTGGAAGACCGTGAAGGGCAAGGACGGGACGAAGAAGCGGGTGAAGTACCGGAAGACCGTGCACCGCAAGGGGCTCCAC
>VGRB01000401.1 GCA_016875475.1 Deltaproteobacteria bacterium | reverse complement strand
TTTTCGCCTTCAACGCCGGGATCGGGTCGATCTCGGTCACGAGCACGCGCGCGCCGAGGCCCCTCGCCCGCATCGCCACGCCGCGGCCGCAGTGGCCGTAGCCGGCGACGACGAACACCTTGCCCGCGAGCAGCACGTTCGTGGACCGCAGGATGCCGTCGATCGACGACTGCCCGGTGCCGTAGACGTTGTCGAAGTCCCACTTGGTCTCGGCGTCGTTGACCGCGATGACCGGGTAGCGCAACGCGCCCGCCGCGGCCATGGCCCGCAACCGGTGCACGCCCGTCGTGGTCTCCTCGGTCCCGCCGTTCATCCGCGCGCAGTGGTCCGGGTGCCTGTTGTGCAGCGTGAAGATGAGGTCGGCGCCGTCGTCCAGCGAAAGCGTCGGGTCGATCTCGATCGTCCGCTCGATGCACCAGTAGAACTCGTCCACGGACAGGCCGCGCCACGCGAACATGGACACGCCCTCGGCGGCCAGCGCCGCTGCCACGTCGTCCTGGGTGGACAGGGGGTTGCACCCGCTCCACGAGACCTCGGCGCCCGCCGCGACCAGCGTCCGGATGAGGATCGCCGTCTCCTTCGTGACGTGCAGGCAGCCCGCGATCCGCATCCCCGCCAGCGGCCGCGTCCTCGAGTACTGCTCGCGCAACGCGCGCATGACCGGCATGCGCGACTCGGCCCACTCCATCTTCCGCAGCCCCTCGGGGGCGAGCGCGATGTCCTTCACCTTGTGCCGGCGGCCTTCGGATTCCACGAGGAACCTCCCTGTTTGACATGCCGCCGACGTGACGCTAGGTTGCCCGCCGGCGGGGCCCGGAATCTACCCGATGACCCCGGGGGTGTCAATGAACTGCCGAGTATTCCTGGCCCTCGGCTCGAACCTCGGGGACCGCGCCGGACACCTGCGTGCGGGGGTGTCGCGGCTGGTCCGCGACGGCACGGTGCGCGTGGACGCAGCGTCCTCGCTCTGGGCCAGCGAGCCGGTCGGCTTCGAGGGCGGCGAGTTCCTGAACGCGGTGGTCGCGGGGCGCACGGTCCTCGCCCCTGCCCTGCTGCTCGAGCGCGCCAAGGCCGCGGAGCGCGCCGAGGGCCGTGCCGGGTCCGGCCGCGGGTCGCGGACCCTGGACATCGACCTGCTCTACTACGAGGATCGCGTCGTGCGCGAGGCCGGCCTGGAGGTCCCGCATCCGCGACGCCTGGAGCGGTCGTTCGTGCTGGTCCCGCTCGGCGAGGTCTGCGGGGATGCGACGGACCCGGTCACCGGGCGCGCGGTCGGGGACGAGGTCGCGGCGCGGATCGGGGCGGTGGGACCGGCGGTGAGACGGGTCGAGGGGCCGGAGTGGTGGAAGGCATGAGCGGGACCGGGCGGGTACGAACCGGGGTTCGGGGACGGACACGGGCTCGGGTTCGGGTTCGGGTACGGTGGGTGGCGGTACTGGTCGTCGCCGCGGTCGGCTGCGGACGGGATCCGGACGTGATCCGGCCGGTCGAGACGACTCCTCCGGTCATGGTCCCCTTGAGCCCGCTCGACCTGAAGGACCACGCCGCGTTCGACCGGCTGGACGCCTCGCTCCCGGAGGGGCCCGCGCGCCTGAAGGCGTACGACGACCTCGCGCGCCTCGCGCCCGACGACCGGCTGGTCCTGGTGCGGGGCGGGCTGGCCGCGATCGCCGAGGGGACGGACAAGGGCCGCGCCGTGCTCGCGGGCGTGCTCGCCAGGACCACGACGCGCTGGCCCGACGATCCCGACGTGCTCTACCTGTCGCTCCTCGACCGCCGCTCGCGCCTCGCGAACGGGTCCCCCGACGCGCGGGAGCTCGCGGCCGCGGCCGCGGACTTCGTGACGCGCCACCCAGGCTGGAAGGGGCCGGCCGGCGCGACCGCGGCCGACGTCGAGCGGATCCGCGCGGCGGCCGAGGCCGCCATCGTGGACGTGAAGCCGGGGCCGACCGATGGCCAGCACTGACCCGACCCCGGGCACGGATGCGCCCCCCCGCGCGCGGCCGCCCGCGAAGTCGAAGCTGGTGTCGCGCCTCGTGCTCGGCCTCGCGCTCGGCATCGCGACCTTCCTGCTGTACGGCTTCTTCGGCGATTTCCGCGCGCTCGGGGACCGCCTCGCGGCCTTCCCCCCAGGGCTCGTCGCGCCGGTCCTGGCGCTGTCGCTGGTCAACTACGGCCTGAGGGCGCTGCGCTGGGACGCGTACCTGCGGCTCGCCGGGGTCCGCGTCAAGCCCGGGTTGTCCGCGGGCGTCTTCGCGTCCGGGCTCGCCATGTCGGTCACGCCCGGCAAGCTCGGCGAGGTGATCAAGGTCGGCCTGCTGCACGAGGCCGTGTCCGCGCCGGTCGCGGCCACGTTCCCGGTGGTCGTGACCGAGCGCCTGATGGACCTCCTCTCCGTGCTCGCGCTGGCCGCGATCGGCGTGCTGCGGGACAGCGGGAACCTCGACGTGCTCGCCGGCGGCGTCGCGCTGACCGCGGTGATGTTCGCGCTGCTGGCCACCCGGCCCGGTACGCGGCTGACCTTCCGGGCGGCCGGCGTCCTGCTCCGGCGAAATGTCCCGACCGCGCTCGCGGACGAGGCGGCCGCGGTCCAGGGCAGGCTGCTCCGGCCCCTGCCGCTCGCGGGCGGCGTCCTGGCCGGTGCGGTCGCTTGGTTCGCGGAGGCCGCGGGCCTGTACCTGGTCGTGGTCGGACTCGGGGGCGACGTCGGCATCGGCACCGCGACCGCGATCTACGCCGTGGGCACGCTCGCCGGGGCGCTCTCCTTCCTGCCGGGCGGGCTGATCGCGACCGAGGGAATGCTCGCGGTCCTGCTGGCCGGGACCGCGTTCTCGGCGCTCGCCGGGGACGAGGCCGGCGCCGCCGCGTTCGCCGCCACGACGATCTGCCGGCTCGCCACGCTGTGGTTCGCGGTGGGGCTGGGGGTGGTCGGGCTGCTGTGGACGCGCGGTCACCTTCGCCGTTCCGTGCCGCCGTCAGGTTCCTGACGGCGGGCCCGGCTTCGGGCACGGGAATTGCGAGCGTCCCCCGCCGGATCCGCGCAGGATCCTGTTGCTTGCGAAGTTCCGCGCGGGTATGATCCGCCGGACCTTGGGTGGACCAGGGGTGAGGTACTCGATGAAAATGACCTTCCGAATCGCGATGTTGCTCTCGATCCTGGCCTGGACTTCGGTCGCCTTCGCCGAGGACTCGCAGCCGGCCGCCTCCCCCGCGACGCCCGCGCCGGCCGCAGCGCCCGCCGCGACCTCGAACGGCGAGACCGGCGGCGACTCGGTCCCCGACTCCGTGGCCATCCTGACGGGCGGCACCGCGGGCGGCGGCCGCAAGAGCCCGTTCGGCGGCATCGTGATCCTCGAGCAGAGCCTTGGCGTGGGCACGTTCGTGGACAACCAGTACGCCCGGACGCCCTCCTACGCGTGGCTCCTGTCGCTCCGCCCGCGCTACTACTTCACGAACAAGCTGTCCGCGGAGCTGCGGTTCGACATCACCCAGGAGCTGACCACGTCGTACGGGACCTCGACGACGTACAAGCGCCAGGTGATGCCGTCCGACCTGCTGCTGACCGTGCGGTATCACCCCGTCTACAGGATCCCGGTCGTCGGCATCGGCATCTCGCCGTTCGTCCGGCTGGGCGCGCCCACGTCGTACGAGAGCCGCTACCGGAACCTGTACCTCTCGACCGCGGCCGGGCTCGACCTGAACCGGCTCCTCGGCCCGGTCTACCTCAACTACACCTTCCGCACCACCAAGAACTTCAACCGCACCACCGTCGCGACGGTGACCGGCCCGGTGGCCGTGTTCCGGCAGGCGGGCGCCGAGGACCTGGGCGGCGGCGAGGTCGCGACCGGCGACAACAACGTCGAGTGGAGCATCTTCAACAGCCTGATGGCCACGTTCATCCTGTCCGACGAGTGGTCGGTCTCGCTCCAGCTCGCGATCGCCAACTCGTGGATCTACAAGTCGTACGCGAACGACGCCCTGACCGCGGAGTACGCGAAGCCGGGCCGCGGCCAGCGCGACAGGACGTACGGCACGATCGACGTCAGCTACCAGCCGTGGGAGCACTTCGGCTTCTCGCTCGGCGTGTCGTCGACCCAGCCCGCCAAGACCGCGGACAACAAGTCGTTCCGGTTCCCCTTCTTCGACTTCACGTCCGAGGGGAACAACTACACCACGTTCTACTTCGACGTGTACGCGACCTACTGACCGCCGGCACCGACCGAGGCGGCGCCGGCGCGCTCGCGTGAAGCCGACTCGCTGCCACTCGCGGCTTACGCTCGCCCCGCGTCGGGCCGCCCCCGGATCCACCATCCGACAGGGAAAGCGGCGGCCGGTGCACGCCAAGAGAGCCAGGTCGCCTGCCGCAACCCACGGAGATCCCCGCGAAATGGCAGGTCGCCCCGCGTCGTACCTGCGGATCCGCAGGGGAAACCGGGGCGGTTCTTCTTCTTCGCACCTGTCGGAGGGCCGCATGGGAGCTTGCGGACCCCCCATCTGTCATTCCGCTGAGATCACATGCCCCCGGCCCGCTGAAGCCCTCGGTTCAGCCCGATCCCGGCGCGGCTCGCTCGGACGTTCTTCTTGACGGCGCGCACGCCGGGGTGCAATATCCGGCCGCGCCCGGAGGATACCGGGAGCGGGTGGGTCATGAAAGGAGGAGTGGACATGAGGCTCGTTCGTCTCGCGGCGATGGCCGCGGTGCTGCTGACCGCGGTGCCGGCGTTCGCGTACAAGTGGCAGATCACGGATGACAGCTACGTCGGCGTGGGCGCGCTGATCCAGGCCCAGGCGCAGTTCACCGAGGACGCGGCGCCGACCGGCAAGGACTGGTCGAACGACTTCTTCCTCCGCCGCGCGCGCATCCTGGTGTTCGGCGCGTTCAACAAGCACGTCAGCTTCTTCCTGGAGACGGACACGCCGAACTTCGGCAAGGACGGCAAGTG
>VGRB01000400.1 GCA_016875475.1 Deltaproteobacteria bacterium | reverse complement strand
TTGACTTCGCCCGCGCTCCTGTCCTGCCCTGCCGCGAGCCGGTCGAGCCTCGTCTTCGGGTGCCGGTCGGATCCCTTCTCGCCGCAGAGGTTCTCCGGCGACGGCTGAAGCCGCACCTTCGACCCGATCGCCTCGGACAACGCACGCTGGTCGGCGAGCAGCCACGCCTCCATGGTCTCGATAGCGACCCCGAGGGCAGCAGGCAGCGTCAGCCCCTCTCGACGCGCGAGGTCCCGGCCGTCGCGGAGCCGCTTGAGCTTCTCCCCGTTCGTCCCCCGGCCGTCGCGGTCGACCACGACCACCACGGCATCGACACCCTCGCGGGCGGATTCCTTGAGGGCTAGGAGGACCTTGGCGGCAAGGCCCCTGCTGCCCCTCAGCCACGGGAGCCGCCGGTTCTCCCAGTCGGGCTCGCGGCGGAACCGCAGACATGCGCCGGCGAGGAGTTGGACGACGCCCCGGTCGTCGGGGCCTACCCCCACGTCCTGGGTGCCCTCCCCATGGACGCGGATCGTCATCGCCGCTTCCCGGTCTTCCGGCGCGGCGGCGCGCGGCCGAACATCGACTCCTCGCCGACGTTGTACCAGAGTTCGCCCAGGGAGAAGTCGACCATGCGGTCGCGCAGGTGCTCGACCTCGGTCATCGGCCGAATCGTTGAGCGACCGTCCTCCCCGCGCGTGACGACGAAGACCTCCCCCGGCCGGAGGAAGTCGAGGACGAACGGCGAGTGCGTCGTAATGTCGTCTTCCCCGCGTTGTTCGGGCCGATGAGCGCGCAGAACGGCGGCAGCCGGAGGTCGAGCGACTCGAAGCACTTGTATCGTTGGAGCGCGAGCCGCGTGATCATGCCGCACCTCCGGCCATGGCACGGGAACGGGCTGATTCTAGCACGCGTCCGGGGGTAGAATCGGGCGGGCTGGACGGGGTGCGACGATGACGCGCGGGACAACGGACCGGACGTGGCGGATCGTGCTCGCGGCGGTGGCCGCGTGGGGCGCAGCCTGCGGAGGCGGCTCGACGCCGCGCGGACCCGCAGGCGACGCGGGAGGCGACCCCGGCGCGGAAACGGGCGATCCCGGGCTCGGCGGGCCCGAGGCCGACGATGAGGCCGGCGCCGACGGCGACGGGAACGGCGACGCGGGCGAGACCGCGAACGGCGACCCGGCCGGGGAGCCGGTCGAGGGCGGGTTCGGCTGGCCGTGCGCGTCGAACGCGGACTGCGCGAGCGGCTACTGCGTCGAGGGCGCGGAAGGACCGGTCTGCACGGTCGCCTGCCAGCTCGAGTGCCCGGCGGACTGGGTCTGTCGCGCCACCCTGATCGGGTCGGACGTGGTCTCACTGTGCATGCCGCTTGGCGTGGACCTGTGCCGCCCCTGCAAGCTCGACACGCAGTGCGGGGACGGCGCGTGCATCGAGGTCGGGGGCGCGAAGGTGTGCGGTCGCGACTGCCTGGAACGGCCGTGCCCGGAGGGCTACGACTGCACGGACGTCGAGGTCGGTCCGGACCGGGCCGCGGGGCGGCAGTGCGTCCCCCGGAGCGGCGCGTGCGACTGCACCGTCACCTCGGACGGCGCGACGCGGCCGTGCGCGCGCGGGAACGACGTGGGCGCGTGCCTCGGCTACGAGACGTGCGACGCCGCGACCGGCTGGACGTGCGACGCGCCGGACGCGAAGGCCGAGGAGTGCAACGGCGCGGACGACGACTGTGACGGCGTGGCCGACGACGACCCGGCGCCGCCGGGGCCCGGGTGCCAGATCGTGACCGAAGGCGTCGGCGGCGCGTGCGCCGGCACGTGGTCGTGCCGCGGCAAGGACGGGTGGTCGTGCGTCGGCCAGAAGCCCGCCGCCGAGGCGTGCAACTGGCTCGACGACGACTGCGACGGAGAGACCGACGAGGAGTTCACGTCGGAGGACGGCAGCTACACTGACCTGCACAACTGCGGGGGGTGCGGCAGGGATTGCGAGGGGAGCATCCCCTTCGCCAAGTCGCTCGTCTGCGACGCGACGTCCGAGATCCCCGCGTGCCGGGCGACCGTCTGCGCCCCCGGGTACGAGGTCAGCCCGAGCGGCATCTGCCTGCCCCCGCTCACGAACCTGTGCGCCCCATGCGCTTCCGACGACGACTGCGGCGGCGCCGCGGACCGTTGCGTCGAGCTCCCCGACGGACGGTTCTGCGGGCGCGACTGCTCGCCGCTCGCCATCGGCGGGCAGTGTCCGGCCGAGTACGACTGCAAGGACCTCGGCGCCGGGGTGCGCCAGTGCGTGCCGGTGTCCGGCTCGTGCACGTGCAACTCCGCGACGCAAGGCGCGAAACGGGCCTGCGCGCGCGAGAACGACGCGGGCACCTGCTACGGGTCCGAGCAGTGCGACCCGGTCGCCGGGTGGGTCGGCTGCACCGCCGCGGTCCCGGCCCCGGAGACGTGCAACGGTAAGGACGACAACTGCGACTCGCTGGTGGACGAGGCATTCCCCGCGCTCGGGTCGCCGTGCTCCGACGGCACGGGCGAGTGCCTCCGGACGGGGAAGCTGTCGTGCCGCGCGGACGGCACCGGGCTGGCGTGCGACGCGACGGCCGCGGCGCCCGGCACGGAGCTGTGCAACGCGAAGGACGACGACTGCGACGGGCTCGCGGACGAGGACTGGCCCGAGGTCGGCCGCCCCTGCACCGCGGGCACCGGGGCCTGCACGGAGGTCGGGACGTGGGGCTGCCGCGACGACGCGCTCGGGCCGGAGTGCGACGCCGTGCCAGGCCAGGGCGGCCCCGAGGCGTGCAACTACCAGGACGACGACTGCGACGGCGCCACCGACGAGGACTGGACCGAGGGCGGCCGGTACGTGGCGCACGTCGCGTGCGGCAACTGCTTCGCCGACTGCCGGGCGATCTGGTGGAGCGCGGCGCACCACGCGAACGGCGTGTGCGACGCGGGCCCGGCAACGCCCGTCTGCACCTACGACTGCGACTCGGGCTGGGCGGACGCGGACCTGAACCCCGTCAACGGCTGCGAGCTGTGGATGGACCCGTCGGCGGTCTTCGTCGCGACGCCGGACAACGGCGGCACGTCCGCGCTCGACTGCGGCACGTGGAACCGGCCCTGCTCGACCATCGGCCGGGGCATCGAGCAGGCCGTCGCGAGCTGGAAGGCCCGCGTCCTGGTGTCGGAGGGCGTCTATGCCGAGAACGTCGTGATCGCGAACGGCGTGTCGGTGCTCGGCGGCCACAACGCGGTGACGTGGCAGCGCGACCCCTACACGAACCTCACGATCATCCAGGGTTCCACGGCGGACCCCCTGGTCCGGGACAAGGTCGCGGTCAAGGCGCAGGCGATCGCCAAGGCGACCGAGTTCTCGGGCTTCACGATCTACGGCGAGAACAACTTCTGGTATCAGAAGGGCGCTCGCGGCGGCACCTCGCACGCGGTGATGCTGATCGACTGCGGGAGCGCCCTGGTCGTGCGCGACAACCGCGTGTATGCGGGCCGCGGGTCCGCCGGGTCGGACGGCACGAACGGGGCCACCGGGGGCAACGGGCTCGGCGGCAAGCCCGGCCTGAACTGCAAGAGCGCGGGGACGAACCAGTGCAGCGGCGTCACGAACGCGGGCGGCGCCGGGGCCACGAGCACCTGCGGGGCGGCCGGCGGCAAGGGCGGCACCACGGTCTGCCCGTCCGGCAACAACCAGATGCCCGCGGGCTCGGACGGGTCCGGCGCCCACGCCGGCGCGGGGGGCGAGGGCGGTTACAGCGACCAGATCCGCGGGAGCTGCACCGTCTGCTCGACCGGCGGCTTCTCCGACTTCGGGTACGACGGGGGCAAGGGCGGTCCCGGCTCGAACGGCGGGGCCGGCGCGGGATGCTCCGCGACCGCGGGGACGCTGGCGGGCGGGACGACGTGGACCCCGGACGCCTCGGCCGGCGGCGGCGACGGGACGGCCGGGTCCGGCGGCGGCGGCGGCGGCGGGGGCGGAGGCGTGGACTTCCTGCACACGGTGTGCTCGGGCGGGCACGACCACCTCGGCAGCTCGGGCGGCGGCGGCGGCGCTGGAGGCTGCGGCGGCGTCAAGGGCGGCGCGGGCCCCGGCGGCGGCGCCTCGATCGCGATCCTCGTGGCGAGGTCCGACGCGCTCGGTCCGGGCCCGCTCCCGGTGCTCCAGAACAACGCGGTCTATCGCAACCAGGGCGGCGCGGGCGGCCGCGGCGGCGCGGGCGGCACCGGGGGCATCGGCGGCTCCGGCGCGGTGGCCGGCGACGTGAACTGCACGGGCGAGTGGTACAAGTCGTGCGTCGGCCAGGGCGGGACCGGCGGCGACGGCGGCATGGGCGGCAGCGGCGGCGGCGGGGGCGGCGGATGCGGCGGGCCGTCGTACGGCATCCTCGTGTCCGCGGTCTTTGGCGGCACCGGGTCCGCGTGCTCCGCGAACCAGTTCGGCAGCCTCGGCGACGGCGGCGCGGGCGGCCAGGGAGGCAACTCCGTCGGCAACGCCGGAAAGGCCGGCGCGGCCGGCGCGGCGCAGGACTGCACGGCGCTCTAGTGGTCCCCGCCCGGATTGAGGGTACTTGTCGTTCCTTGGGGCGCGGCGCACCCAATCGTGCCCCGCCGGCGCCCGTTCATGCGGGTAGCAAGGCCCTGCGCCCGGGCGGAGGTGCGAGTCGGCAACGCGTGCAGCGCGCAGGGCTGGGCCCCCCTTGTGGCCTTGGTCCACAAGGGGGATGCGGCTCGGGACGACGGCGTGGCAGGTGGGGCTTGGAGCCGGGCCGGGTGCGCCGCGCGTGCGTTACGCGCCTGTATTTGTGGCGGGGACCACTAGCGGGGCGCTTTCAGGCGGGCACGGGCACCGGGCCGGCGGGCACGGGCACCGGGCCGGCGGGCTCGGGCTCGGGTACGGGCACGGGTACGGACAAGGGCACGGGTGCCGGCGGGCGGAAACCGCGAGGAACCAGAGGGGGTTCCCTTTC
>VGRB01000399.1 GCA_016875475.1 Deltaproteobacteria bacterium | reverse complement strand
CGGCGAGTGCGCGTCGGGCTTCTGCGTGAGCCACATGGGGGAGCGGCTCTGCACCCGCGCGTGCGTTGACGACTGCCCGGACGGGTGGCTGTGCCGGGACGTCCAGGGGATCGGGGGGGACGTCACGTTCATCTGCGTCTCGCGGACGTGGTCGCTCTGCCTGCCCTGCCGCGACAACCACGACTGCGAGAACCTCCAGGGGCAGTTCGACCATTGCGTGGTCTATGGCGGCCAGGGCCGCTTCTGCGGCGCCTCCTGCGGGCGCGACGAGGACTGCCCGGACGGCCACGCGTGCCTGGAGGCCCTGACGGTCTCCGGCTGGACGGGCTTGCAGTGCATGGCCGAGGCGGGCACGTGCCCCTGCTCGCCCGCGGGGATCCAGCGGGGGGTGCCGACCGTGTGCGGCGTCTCGAACGAGTGGGGGACGTGCTCGGCCGAGCGCTGGTGCACCGCGGACGGCCTGACCCCGTGCACCGCCGCGACGCCGGCCCCGGAGGTGTGCGACCGCGCGGACAACGACTGCGACGGCACGCCCGACGACGGCCTGCCCGGCTGCTGCGCCTGCGGGAACGGCACCTGCGAGCCCCAGTGCGGCGAGTTCGAGACGTGCCTCGTGGATTGCACCATCGTCTGCGGAAACGGGAAGTGCGAGATCACCGAGAGCCCCCTCGCCTGCCCCGAGGACTGCTGCCGGAGCGCGGGCGGCGCCGGCTGCGGCGACGGCGCATGCCTGGGGTTCGGGTGCGGCGAGAGCCCGGCGACCTGCCCGGCGGACTGCGGCACGGCCTGCGGCAACGCGGCGTGCGACAAGGGCGAGTCGCCGCAGTCGTGCGCGGCGGATTGCGACTGGACCTGGTGCGGCAACGGCGTGTGCGACTTCGACGAGGCCGGCCCCGACGGGTGCCTCGCGGACTGCGAGCCCGCGTGCGGCGATTGCGACTGCGAGGGGACCGAGGGCTGGCTGGCGTGCCCGGTCGACTGCGGCTACTGCGGCGACGGCGTGTGCTCGCCCTGCCCGTCCCGGTACGAATCGGCCGACACGTGCCCGCGCGACTGCGCGCCCGGTGCGGAGGTCTGCAACCGCGAGGACGACGACGGGGACGGGTGGACGGACGAGGAGGACGCGGCAGGCTGCCTCCCCTACCGCCTCGACTCGGACGGCGACGGACACGGCGTTGCCGCGCACCGCTGCCTGTGCGGTCCGGACGGGGCATGGCGGGCGGCCGACGACGAGGACTGCGACGACGACGACGCGGCCGTACACCCCGGTGCGGTCGAGGCGTGCAACGGGAGGGACGACGACTGCGACGGGGTCGAGGACGAGGGGTTCCCGCTGCTCGAGACCCCGTGCGACGGCGCGGACGACGACAGTTGCGCGAGGGGGAAGTACGCGTGCAGCGCGGACGGCACCGGCGTCGAGTGCCCCTCGGAAACGGTGACCGGGATCGTCGAGGCGGGCAACGGGAAGGACGACGACTGCGACGGCCTCGAGGACGAGGACTTCCCCCTGCTCGGCGCGCCGTGCGACGGGCCGGACGACGACGGTTGCGCGAACGGCAAGTACGTCTGCGGGCCCGGGGGGACGGGCGTCGCGTGCGGTGGCGAGACCGTGCCGGCCGTCGAGGCGTGCAACGGGAAGGACGACGATTGCGGGGGCCTAGAGGACGAGGACTTCCCGCTCGGCGCGCCGTGCGACGGGCCCGACGACGACCTCTGCCCGAACGGGGGATACGTCTGCTCGGCCGACGGCACGGGCGTCGATTGCCCGTCCGAGACCGTGACGTCGGTCCCCGAGATCTGCAACGGCCTCGACGACGACTGCGACGGCCCAGCCGACGAGGACTTCCCGCTGCTCGGCGCGCCGTGCGACGGGCCGGACGACGACCTCTGCTTGAACGGGCAGTACGCCTGCTCCGCCGACGGCAAGGGCGTCGAGTGCCCGTCCGAGACCGCGACGTCGATCCCCGAGACCTGCAACGGCCTCGACGACGACTGCGACGGGCCCGCGGACGAGGACTTCCCGCTCGGCGCGCCGTGTGACGGGCCGGACGACGACAACTGCTCGAACGGGCAGTACGTCTGCTCCGCCGACGGCACGGGCGTCGAGTGCCCGTCCGAGGCCGTGACCTCGATCCCGGAGACCTGCAACGGCCTCGACGACGACTGCGACGGGCCCGCGGACGAGGACTTCCCGCTCGGCGCGCCGTGCGACGGGCCGGACGACGACCTCTGCCCGAACGGGGGGTACGTCTGCTCGGCCGACGGCACGGGCGTCGAGTGCGCGTCCGAGACCGTGGCGTCGATCCCCGAGACCTGCAACGGCCTCGACGACGACTGCGACGGCGGTTTCGACGAAGGCCTCGCCGGGTGCCCGACCACGGACCACGCCGGGGCCGACTGGGTCGCGTCCGCCGCCACGGTCTCGGGCCGGCACGTCAACATCGGCGCGTTCGGCGTGCCCGCGGGCGTCACCCTGACCGTCCTGGCCTTCGACGGGACCGGAGGCGGCTGGCTGCACGTGAGGGCGCGCACCGTCTCGGTCGCCGGTACGATCGACGCCTCCGGGAAGGGGTACGGCGGGGGTGGGGGCGGGGGCGGAGGCGCGGGATCGGCCGGCGGAGGCTGCCCGGAGACGAACTGCGGTTGCGCGGCGTACGCGTCCGGCGGCCCGGGGGGGGCGGGCGCGGGAGGCGGCGCGGCGGGCACCGCCGGGTGCAACGTCATGGACAAGCGCGCGGAGGGGGGAGCCGGCGGCGCGGGCGGGGGCCCGCACGGCGGGGCGGCCACGACCAGAAACGCCTGCACCGGCAAGTCGTCCGCCGGCGTGGCCGGGGCCGGCGGGCCCGACGGCGGCTACGCCGCTTCCGGCGCGAACGGCGACACGTCCACGGACGCGACCGTCGGAATGGGCTCTGGCGGCGCCGGGGGCGGCGGCGGCAGCGGCGCGTGCTGGGAGACGCTGTACAACGGCGCCGGCGGCGGCGGGGGTGGCGGCGCGGGCGGTCGCGGCGGCGGCGCGGTGACGCTCGAGGCCGCGGAAGGGACGCTCGCGGTCACGGGCTCGATCCTGACGACGGGCCGCGCCGCCGCCGGCAGCGGGACGCCCGGCGGCTTTTCGTGCGCGAGCTGGTCGTGCGACTGGGGCGGCAACGGCGGCAGCGGCGGCACGACGAACGGCCCGGGGGGGCGCGAAGGCGGGACCGGCGGCTGCGCGGGCTGCACCGGGACGAAGCAGTGCTCCGGCTCGACGTCCCGGTGCTATTTCGGCGGCAACGGGGGCACCGGCGGGACCGGCGCCGGGGGCGGGGTGCTGCTGTCCGCGCCGTCGATCGACGTGTCCGGGACGATCGACGCGCACGGGGGGGCCGGGGCGACGAACGGGGGCACGGTCAAGGTCCTCGGGCGCGACCCCGGCACGGTCACCGGCACGATCCGGTCAGGCCGCACGTACGTGGTGCCGTAGCCGCTGCCCGCACCGCGGGCGTCAACGGTGCTCGTCAGAACGCCAGGTTGACCGTCGCGGCGTCGAGGAAGCGCTGCGCGAGCGCGGGCGCGCCCGCGAAGCCCATCCACGGCACGGGGTGGACGAAGTGGCGCGTGGTCGCGGGGTAGCCCAGGACCACGACGGGGGTGCCCTCCGCGCGCAGGGCGGCCTGCTGCACGGAGGAGCCGACGACCAGAGGCACGGGGCCGCCGCCGCGGCGGACGCGGTCGAGCGCGTCGAGCGCGCCGTCGCGCGACGGGTTCGCGAGGACTTCCGGCGCGGGCGCGGCACCGGGACCGGGACCGGGGGAGGCGGCCCCCGCGTGCCGGACGCCCATCCGCTCCGCGGCGCGCCGGAACGCGTCGGGGTCGGCCTCCTCGCCGTCGGTCAGGCAGACGAGTCGCGTGGTCACGCCCAGCTCGTCCAGGAACGCGTGCACCGCGGCCGCAGTCGGCGTGGCGAGGAACAGCGCCGCGGACGCGCCGCGAAGCCTCGAGGCCGCGGGCTCCATGCGCCTCGACGCGGCCGCGGCGTCGCGCGAGGCGGCCTCCTCGACGCGCGCCGCAGGGACCCCCGCGGCCGACGCGACCGCGCGCAGGAAGGCAGCGGATCCGCGAACGCCCACGGGCAGATCGGCGGCGACGACCGTGCGGCCGGGACCTGCGGCCGCCGACAGGTCCGGCACCGCGGCGTGCGCGCACGGCAGGGCGACCACGGTCGCCGCGGAGGCCGCGTCGGCGAGCGATTCGAGGTCCGCGCCGGAGAACAGGGTCCCGGCGAGGCGCAGGCCGGCACCGACCAGCATCCGCTTCAGCTCCGCGAGGTTCGCGGCGTGGTCGGCCTCGAAGCGGTCGAACACGTAGCCCGCGATCGCGACCGCGGCGGGGTCGGGCGGCCGGGCGGCCCAGGGCAGCAGGGACGCGACCGCGGTCGTGGCGCGGCGGTACCCGCGCCACGGGCTCCCGGACCAGCCGGGCGTGCGGATCAGGAGCACCGGGCACGGCACCGCGGCCCGCAGGTCCTCGACCGCGGCGTCCACGTCCATGCCGGACAGCTCGATCGGCGTGGTGGTCGCGACCACGAACAGAAACGGCTTCCGGCGGTCGTACCAGGTGCGCGCGAACTCGACCAGGCGGCGGCCGGACCCGGCGATCAGGTCCACGTCGTCGAGCCCGGTCCACAGGCGCTGGTTGTGCGACTCGCGCACGCGGTCGTGGCCGACGAGCTGGAGCTGCGTCTTGAACTTGCATCCGACCGTGGCGTGCAGGAGCAGGATCGCTCCCGGGAGCGCGTGCACGGCAAGGAACACCCCGAACAGATCGGTCGCGTCCGTGTCCCGGAGCTGGAACTCGGAGAGATCCGGCAGCGGGCCTGCCGGCGCGGCGGCGTGGACCGGGCGTCGGTCGTGCTTCATCCCTGCCCCCCCAACACCCGCTCGACGGCCCCGCCCGACCCCACCACCCCCCCGC
>VGRB01000398.1 GCA_016875475.1 Deltaproteobacteria bacterium | reverse complement strand
CCCGCCCCCTGCGCGTGCAGGGGCGACGGACCGGCGAGCAGCGCCGCGACCGCGATCAGCGCACCCGCGAGGGCATGGGGGCAGCGCGTCATTGGGTTGCACCCCCCGTGCAGGGAGGCCGCCCGGACAGGGGCGTGACCAGCGCCAGGGTCGCTCCGTTGCCGAACACCACGACGCCGCGGCCGTCCGGGAGGCCCGACGCCAGCGGACCCTTGGCCTTGCCGACGACCAGGGCGCCGATCCGGGCCGGGCTCACGGCCACGCCGCCCGAGGTCGGCGCGAGGGCGAGCGCCGACAGCACGCCGCTGCCGCTCCAGCCGAACGCGAGGTCCCCCGCCTGGTCGATCGCGAGGCCGCCCCCGGCGCCCGCGGGGGCCAGGCCGACGAGCGCCGTGGACCGGTCGCCCTCGAGCGGCACCACCGACGCGGCGGCCGCACCGCAGGCGACCACCGCGAACCGGCCGTCGGCGCCGGCGGTGACGTGTCCCGGCTCGGCGCACCCGGGCAGAGGCCACGTCACCTGCGCTTCCGACCCCGGGACGTACGCGACCAGGGCGGGCTCGCCCGCCACCCCCGCCACCCCCGCCACCAGGAGGCGGCCGCCGGCCGCGACCGCGTCCCGCGGCAGGAGCCCGCCTTCGAGGGCGACGTCCGCGTGTCCGGACGCGTCCACCCGGCAAAGCCGCGCGCCCTCGTCCCTGCCCGCGACGACCCAGGCCGCCCCGCCGAGCGCCGCGATCGCGAGCGGCCCGGCCGGGCCCGGCCACGGCGGGTCCGCCGCGGTCGGCTCGCCCGGCGCGTCCCCGAGCGGGAGCCGGAGCACGCCGCCGTCCTCCATCGCGACGTAGGCGAAGCCCGCGTCCGCGGCGACGGAAACCGGCACGGCCGGCAGGTCCCGGTGCTCGGCCGCGGCGATCGCGCACGCGGCCACGTCCAGGCGCTCCAGCGCGCCCGCCGCCCCCGACGTGCAGGAGCCCGCGACCAGGAGGTCCGCGGTTCCGGAGACGGCCGCGACCGCCCGGACCGAGATCCCCGGGCAGCCGCCCACGTCGAACGAGCGCACGCCCGGGGCCCTTGCGAGGACGCGCATCGGGAACGGGTCGGATTCCACCCCGCAGGCCCGCACCACGACGCTCGACCCGGCGCTGCCCCGGGGGACCCGCACCCGGATCGCGTCCGCCTCCCATCCCGCCTCCTGGAGCGCGAGCGCGGTGCCGTCCAGCTCGACGGTCGAGGCCCCGCCGCCCGTCCCGAACCGCTCGCCGCGAACCTGGACGAACACGTCGCTTTCCCAGGGCAGGAGCGGGTCCGGGAGGACCGATGTGACGACCGGTCGTGCAACGGGGACGAGCCTCACGACGAGGTCGATTGCGCCGTCCGCGACCACGGTCGCCTCGTCGGACACCCCCTCGAGGCGCCGGCGGCTCTCGGCGTCGGCCGCCCACCCCCGGACCTGGACGCGGATGCCGGCGGGCAGGGGGCCGAACGTGAGCGGCTCGCCGCAGGGCACGGTCCGGACCGGCCCGATGGGGACCGTGTCGCCGACCCGGTAGATCGCGGCCCCGATGGCTGCGGCGCAGAAGTCGGCGCAGGCCGCCTCTCCAAGGGCGGCGACCACGACCGTCGCTGGCACCCTGCCGGCGGGATCGCAGCCCGCGAGCGCGAGCGCCGCAACGGACAGGACGGCGGCGAGGGCGCGTGTCGTCACCGGTCCACCACCGCGATCGTGAAGGCCGCCGCGTGCTCCCCGGTCCGCACCGAGCACTCCATGCGGCGATCGAACCGGACGCCGATGGCAGGGCTCTCGCCGAGGTCCCGGCCGTTGCACCGGATCGCGTCGAAGTGCGCGTCCGGAGCGGTCCCGATCGTGGCCGACAGCCGGTCGCCGGACCGGGTGAGGCGGACCACGGCGGCCGGGAGTCCGTCCGGCCCTCCCCTGATCGTCACCAGGACCGGGTCGCGCCCCGGGAGGGGCGTGCGCTGCGGCGCGGCGCCTCCCGCGCGCACCTCCAGGACCCGGGACGGGAGCCGGGCAGTGTCGGCGCGGTCGGTCCCGGGGCGTGCCGCCCCGGCGAGGCCCGGGGCGAGGCTCGGGGGTCGGGACGGCGATGCGGGCCGCAGGATCGGGACCTCGGCCTCCCGCCGCGGCACCTCGGGAACCGTCGCGGGCGCCGGTTCGCCGGCGGGCGCAGGGCGCGGCGCAAGGAGGACCGGAGCGGGCCCGGCGCGCTCGGCCGGCCCCGGCAGTGACGCGATCGCGGCGATCCCGGCGGCCGCCGCCGCGGCCAGGGCGATCCCCCAGGTCGCGACACGGGCCCGGCGGCTCCGGCCGGACCGGGCGTGGGGGGTGAATACGTCGGGCTCCGCGTCGGGGCGCGTCGCGAACCCGCCGACCACGTCCGTGCGCTCGATCGCCCCCGGCTGCACGTCCGCCGCCGCCGCGAGGGCCGCGAGGGCGACGCGGTCCGGCGCGGCGCCCGGCACGGCAAGGAACGCCCCGAGCATCGCGCGCGCCGACGCCGGCCGCCGGGACGGATCCGGCTCGAGTGCGGACAGGAGCGCGGCGTCGAGCCCTTCGGGGAGCCCCGGCCGGACCGCGCTCGGCTGCGCGGGCAGGGCGGCCCGGGCGGCCAGCAGCTCCGCGATGCCCACCATGCCCGCGGGCCGTGCGGGCAGGCCGGTCAGGGCCTCGTACGCGACCAGCCCCGCCGCGTACAGGTCGGTCCGGGCGTCGAGCCTGGTCCCCGTGAGCTGCTCCGGCGCCATGTAGGCGAGCGTCCCCTTCATCCCGTCCACGGTCGGCGCGTCCGTCGCGCCGAGGCGCACCACCCCGAGGTCCGCGAGCCTGACTTCGCCGTCCCGGGAAACCAGCACGTTCGAGGGGTTGACGTCCCGGTGGATTGCCCGGAGCGGTGTCCCGTCCGGACCGGTCGCGTCGTGGATGTCGGCGAGGCCGAGCAGCATCCCCTCCACGGCCGCCATGGCCGCTCCGACCGGCATCGGGGCGCCGCGTCGCCGCGCGTGGTCGAGGACGGTCGCGAGGTCGGGCCCGTCCACGTGCTCGAGCAGCAGGTAGCCGCGCCCGGACCCGAGCAGCCGGACCACGTGGGGGCTCCGGATGGCGGCCAGCGCGTCGCGTTCGCGCTCGAACAGCGTCCGCGCCGCGGACCGGGCCCCTGGGAGCAGGACCTTCACCACCAC
The DNA here is from genome assembly GCA_016875475.1 of Deltaproteobacteria bacterium. Classification (GTDB taxonomy): domain Bacteria; phylum Myxococcota_A; class UBA9042; order DTJE01; family DTJE01; genus VGRB01. The sequence continues at coordinate 1,778 of VGRB01000398.1, read as the reverse complement.
GGGCCGGGTCCCGCCCCCTTCGAGCGCCTCGTCCGCCAGGAACAGCTCGGCCATTCCCCCGACCGCCAGGCGCCGGCGTACGGTGACGCGGGGGATCGGGTGGTCCGGCTGGACGGGAGCGAGCATGTGCTTCCCGCGCGAGACACCCCGGAGCATACCAGGGATTCCTGAAGTTGACACCACTTGTCGCCCGTCCCCGTTCCCGAACCCGTGCTCGTGCCCGCACCCGCCCCGTCCCTCCCGCCCCGTCCTCGCCCACCCCGCAACCGGGCACGCCATGTGCTACCCTTCCTCCCCGGAGGTCATCATGTCCCGAGCCGTCTCCGCCGGGACCGTCGTTCTCGTCGCGCTCGCGGCCTGCGGGACGGACGGCGCCGCCGGGGCGGGGGGGACGAGGGGACGGCCCGAGCAGGCGCTGCCTTCCGCCTCGGTCCTGCGCGTGGACCTGCCACCCGCGGCACCGCGCTCGGGCGCGCTCGGGCGCAGCGACGACGAGGGCGAGTCGGGCGAGCACGATCCGGGCGAGTCGGGCGAGCACGATCGGGGCGAGCCGCCCGGGCACGACCGCGGCGAGCGGCCGCGGCCGGAGGGCGACGAGCCCGACCTGCGCGACCTCACGATCGTCGAGGCGACCTCCCTGAACGACCTTCTTGCCCGCATCACCGAGGCCGTGTCGCAGTTCGCCGCGGGCGCTCCGCTGCGCGATGGCGACCGGGCGGTCTGGTCGGCGACCCGACCCGGCGGGGACGAGACGCTGGCGGTCGCGGAGTGGACGGACGGGCGCTGGTTGCTCGTGGTCGCGGGCCGTCCCCCCGGGGGCGCGTGGGCCATCCGCATGGCCGCCACCCGGACGCCGGGCGAGGAGCAGGGCATCTGCCAGGGGGCCGCCTGGATCGACCTCGACGCGGCGGGCGGCGGCACGGGGACCGTGCTCGCGCTGTGGTCCGAGGCCGCAGGCGCGCTCGACCTGACCGCGTTCCTTTACGGGGCGGCCATGACGGACGAGGCGGCGCGCGACGCCTCCTTCGCCTTTCGCCGTCACGCGGACGGGCGGCGCGAGTTCTCGTTCCGCGCGTCGGTCCGGATCGGCGACGCGGGCCTCGCGGACGCGGTCGCCGTCAGCCGCTGGACGCCCGGAGGGGCCGGGCGCACCGACGCGGTCGGGTCCGGAAAGGACCTGGACGACGACGGTTTCGAATCCGGAGAGGTCCACGAGTGCTGGTCCCCGGGCTCCCCCGCCGCGACGTTCCACTCGGCGTGGGCCAGGGAGAAGAAGACCCACAAGAAGCAGCCCAAGGGGAACCGCGGCGAGGCCGCGACGTGCGCGTTCGCCGAGTCGGCCGCCCCGGTCCTCCCGTCGGCGCCGCCCCGGCCGGCCATGCCCGCGCTTCCTCCCGAAGCGCTATAGATATCCAGGGGTTCGCCTGCCGGGCGGGCCGGGCGACAGCGCGGAATGCTCAAGGAGGAGCGAGCCGCGCCGAGGCGCGGCGCGCTCCGCGCCCGCAAGGCGGGCGCGCAAGGGGGGTGGCCCGCGCCCCGCAACGCGGGGCGGCGGGCAGGGGGGCGAGCCGCGCCCCCCTCCGATCGATGCCCCTGGGGCCTGCCGGGTCGGGATGGAGGGGTACGCGTCTCGACGGGTGTCGTTCGGGACCGCCTGCCGGGCGGGCCGGGCGACAGCGCGGAATGCTCAAGGAGGAGCGAGCCGCGCCGAGGCGCGGCGCGCTCCGCGCCCGCAAGGCGGGCGCGCAAGGGGGGTGGCCCGCGCCCCGCAACGCGGG
>VGRB01000397.1 GCA_016875475.1 Deltaproteobacteria bacterium | reverse complement strand
GGGGCATCGCGTCCGCGTGGGTCTCGTCCAGCGCCCCCCCCCACGTGGTCCCCGCCAGGAGCAGGCTCCCTGACACCGCGACCCGCCCCGGGTCCCCGCGTCCCCGCACCCACGCCCCGAACCCGGCTCCGCGGGCGTCCGGGACGAGGCTGGTCGGGTGTGGCAGGAGGCCCCCGTAGCCGCCGACGCTGAGCCCCGATGCGGGCTCGCCCTCGACCCCGGCCCCGTCCACGACCTGCCCGCCCGCGACCGCGGCCGGCGCGAACCGCCCGACCGTCGCCTCGAGCCGCCGGTCCAGGAAGCCGAACGAGGCGGCAAGCTCGCCGACCCCGATCTGCGGGTAGTCGTCGTCCCACGGCTGCGACGTCAGGTCGTACGCCATGCGCCGCTGCCACCGGATGCGGTGGCGGTACCCGATCGCCACGGCGCCCGGGCGCTCGAGGGCGAGCCGCGAGTCCGCGAACACGCGCCAGAAGCCGCGCTCTCGGTCGGAGAAGTCGGTCAGACCGACCACGCCCGCGCCGAGGGCACCGTGGACCGCGAGGCCCGCGTCCCGGCGCGCCGATCTCCCCCCCGGCTCGGAGGAGGCGTCTCTTCGCGTCCGCTGCGCCGCCGCCGCCTCGAAGAAGCCCGGCGGCGCGGTCGGGGACGCGGCCCCGGGACCGGCCTTGTACGCGCGCGTCCCCTCGTTCCCCGCGGCGGAGGAGGGCGCCGGGAGCGGGAACGCGTCGCCAATCCCGGCGGCGCCAGCCACGATCCGGGCCAGGATCGACACCGACGACGATGCCTCGATCTCGATCGCTGTTCCGCCATCCCCGGCGAGCCTGGCCCCCGCGGTCGCGACGCACCCGGCGGGCTTCGACAGGTACGCGGAATCGCCGCGGACCTCGGTCACGACCGCGATGCAGGGCCCGGCCTCCGCGGCGGCGCCCCGGGCGAGGAGGAGCGCCACGGCCGAGATCACGGCGACGGTCGTCGGGATCCGGGGCACCGATCAGTCCTCCTCGTGCGTCCCGTTCGGGTGGCACTTCACGCACGCCTTGCTCTCCCAGGAGTACCCTGCCACCTCCCAGTGGTCCGAGTCGGTCCCGGCCTTGCCGTGCTCGTGGCAGTCGATGCAGGAGTAGTCGGCCCACGGCCTGCCTGGAAGGTGGCACGCGGCACAGGCGAGGCCGGCGTGCTTCTTGGTCCCGAGCGGGAAGTCGTGGTACGGGCCCATGGTCGCGCCCGTCCACGCCGAGGTCTTGTGGCACTCCTGGCAGGTCTTCGGGAAGGCGAGCGCGACGTGGTCCGGGTCCTTCACGGTCGTCCAGTCCTCGACGTGGCACGCGACGCACGCCGGGTCGAGCTTGCCGATCGTCGCGCCGTGGCAGTCGGCGCAGCCCCGGCCCGCGTGGCCGCCGGTGAGCGGGAAGGCGTTGGTCGGTCCGTGCGGTCCGCCGCCCTTGGCCGGCTTCCACCCGGCGGCGTCGTGGCAGTCCGCGCACGTCTGCGGGATCCCGCCCGGGCCGTGCGGGGGGGCGGTGGTGGCGTCGTAGTCGTCGAGGTGGCACGCGACGCACGCCGGGTCGAGCTTGCCCACGGTCGCGCCGTGGCAGTCGGCGCAGCCCCGGCCCGCGTGGCCGCCGGTGAGCGGGAAGGCGTCGGTCGGTCCGTGCGGTCCGCCGCCCTTCGCCGGCCTCCATCCGGCCGTGTCGTGGCAGTCCGCGCACGTCTGCGGGATCCCGCCCGGGCCGTGCGGGGGGGCGGTGGTGGAATCGTAGTCGTCGAGGTGGCACGCGACGCACGCCGGGTCGAGATTGCCGGTGGTCGCGCCGTGGCAGTCGGCGCAGCCCCGGCCCGCGTGGCCGCCGGTCAGCGGGAACTCGCCGTCGGGCCTGTGGGACTTGCCGCTGCTCGCCGGCGCCCAGCCGGTGGTGGCATGGCAGGACGAGCAGTCGCGCGGGAAGCCCAGGCCCTCGTGGTCCGGTGCGGACGCCTCCGCCCAGCGATCGCCGTGGCAGGACCAGCAGTCCGCGGTCGCCGGGTGATCCCCGACGCGCCGCGCGGGCGCGCAAGACCTCTCGGATCCGGCCAGCAGGACGCTAGTCGTCGCCGCGAGGATGACAGGAAAGACACGCCGCATCCTGGTAGACATACCCTGCCTGCTCCCGATGGTCCCCGTCCGTTTCGGCCTTCCCGTGCTCGTGGCACCCGGTGCACGTGAACGCGGGCGGTCCCGACGGATGGCAGTCCGCGCACCCCAGCCGCCCGTGGTCCCCTCGCAAGGGGAACCAGGAATCATGCCAGGTCGACCGCAGGCCCCCTCCGAGTGGCAGCCCTCGCAGCGCGTCGGGAAGCCCGCCGCCGCGTGTCCCGCCCGATCCCAGTCCGCCTGGTGGCAGGCGAGGCAGTCGCGCGGCGTTCCGGCATATCGTCCGCCCGGGTGGCAGCGGAAGCAGTCGGCCGTCGCGTGCGCGCCGCGAAGCGTCCACCAGGAGTGGCGGACCCGGGCCTGGCCCCAGTCGTACGTCCCGTGGCACTCGTCGCAGCGCATCGGGAAGCCGGCGGCCACGTGGTCCGGGTGGTTCCCGGGCCGGGCGTAGTCCGTCGAGTGGCAGGCCGCGCACTCGCGCGGCGTCCCCTGGTACGCGGGCGGCTCGACCGCGGCGTGGCACGCGAAACAGTCGGCGACGCGGTGCGCGCCGGTCAGCGGGAACCGCGTCCGCTCGTGGCCGCGGACCTCGGGCCCGACCGCCCATCCGCGGGGCGTGTGGCACTCCTCGCACTCCGGGCCCTCGCGGCCGCGGTGCGGGTCGTCACGGTGACAGGCCGCGCAGCCGCTGCCCCCACCCCCGGCAAGCCGCAGGGCGCCGTCGTGGCAGCGGTCGCAGCCGACGCCCGCGTGCCTGCCCGCGAGCGGGAACCCGGTCCCGCCGTGGTCGAACGCGACGCCCGCCTCCACGCGCCGCCACGACGCGGCCGGCCGGTGGCAGTCCGCGCACGCCCCCGCCAGCCGGCGGCCGTGCGGGTCCTCGTGGCATCCGTCGCAGCGCGCGTCGGTCGGCCGGTAGAGCGCCACCTCGACGCCTGTCACCGCGCCGCCCGTCACCGCGCCGGCCGAGGGCAGTCGGACCGCCGGGTGGCACGCCGCGCAGGCCGCGACCCCATGCCTGCCGTCGAGCGCGAAGCCGGTGCGCGCCGCGTGGTCGAACGAGACCACCTTGAACGTGTCGGTGCCGTGGCACTCGCCGCACTCGCGCGGCCTCGGCGGGCCCGACATCTGGCCCGCGTGCGCGTCAGCGTGGCACGCGGCGCAACGTCGATCCGCGACCGCATAGCGCGGCGACGCGCCGCCCTGGTCGGTTCCGTGGCAGACCCGGCAGGGCACGCCGGCGTGGCGGCCGGTCAGCGGGAAGCGGGTCGACGCGTGGTCGAAGTCCGCCGCGCGCCAGGACGAGACCGAGTGGCAGGCAGCGCATCCCTTCGTCCCCATCCGGGCGTCGAACGCCCCCTTGTGCGGGTCGGCGTGGCAGTCCGCGCACGCCCGCTGCGGGATGGCGAGCCTCGGCTTCTCCGCGCCGTCGCGGCGGTGGCAGCGGCCGCACGGCACCGCGCGGTGGGCGCCCGCCAGCGGGAAGCGCGCCCGGTCGTGGCGCGCCGCGTCGAAGCGTGCCGGCACGAACCCCTCGACCTGGTGGCACGCCTCGCAGCCCGCGTCGGGCGCGACGCTCGCGTATTCGAAGTCCGCGGTCCGGTGCGGGTCTGCGTGGCAGTCCCGGCAGGCGTCGTGCTTCTGGCCCTTGAACCGCTTCGCGTACCCCTGGCCGGGCTTGTGGCACGCGGCGCACGCGACCTTGCGGTGGCGCCCCTCGAGGTGGTATGCGGTGCGGTCGTGGTCGAACGCGGCGCCCGCCCTCAGTCGCCAGCCGTCCGCGTCGTGGCAGGACTCGCACCGCGCCGAGAACCGTCCGCCGTGCGGGTCCGCGTGGCACGAGGCGCACCGGGTCTCGACCTTCCTTTCCATCCTCGGACCGTGGCACCGGTCGCACGCGACCGAGGCGTGTCGACCCTCCAGCGGGAACCTGCCAGGCGCGTGGTCGCGCGCCGCGCCGACCGGAAGCGTCTTCCAGCCGTCCGCCACGTGGCAGTCCGCGCACGGCCGCTTCATCGCGCCCTTGTGCGGGTCCGCGTGGCAGTCCGAGCAGGTGCCCTTCCGGATCCCGGTCCACTTCCGGTCGCCCTGGTCGCCGCGGGCCGGGTGGCACTTCGCGCACGGCACGGTCGCGTGGCGTCCCGCGAGCGGCCATGACCGGGCGTGGTCGAAGCCGGCGGCGCCGGCGAACGAGTCGGTCCGGTGGCACGCGGCGCAGTCCTTCGCGAGCTGGCCGCCGTGGCGGTCCTCGTGGCACGACGCGCAGCGGTCCGACAGTCCCTGGTACCTGAGGCGCCCCTTGTGGCATCGGGCGCAGTCGAGCGGCGCGTGGCGGCCCGTCAGGGGAAACCCGGTGCGGTCGTGCACGAACCCAGGCATCTGCGCGTCGAAGCGGACGAGCCGGAAGGAGCGGCCGTGGTGCTCGGCATGGCAGCCGCCGCACTTGCCCCCTGCCGAGCGGACGAGGTCCGCGTGCAGGCCGTCCCGAGCGCGCGCGGTCGGGTGGCATTCGAGGCACCGGGCGGCCCCGACGTCGCGGCCCGTCTCGTGGCACCTGCCGCAGTGCGCGGGGTCGTCGATCGACGCGTGGGCCTGGGACAGCGGACCGGGCGACAGCGTCTGGGCGTGGGCGACGGCGGCGGCGGATCCCAGGCACGCCGCGAGGATCGCCGACGCCGTGCGCTCGGCGCGCCCGAGCCCGTCCGGGTGCCTCGCCGCCAACTGTGCCTCTCCCTGCGGAAGCGCTCCCGGGCCGGAACGGCCGCCCCCCGGGTAGCGCCGTGGGCTACAGGATACGCCCCTCGCACGGGCGTGCCTAGCCCGGCTCCCGGAGAGCGCTCCGCGCCCCC
>VGRB01000396.1 GCA_016875475.1 Deltaproteobacteria bacterium | reverse complement strand
CGGCGAGAAGGTCTTCGCCCACGAACTGCCCGACGACAGGCAGGCACTCGATCGGATGATCGCCGCAGTCGAGAAAATCGCAGGTGAGGAGGATGGGGCGGACAGGATGATGGCGATGCTCCGGGACCTCGTGCAGTCGATGGCGCGAGAGGTCGCGGGCACGGTCGCGCGAGAGGCTTGCGCCGAGGTGAGGGCGGAGCTCCAGCGCAACCCGCCCGTGTTCGACCCGCTGCCTAGGCCGAGCGCGACAGGAACGTGGCGTCCCGTTGTGGTCCGGGGCGGGCAGGATCAAGAGGTCGCCTGAGCGGAGAAGCATCATGTCGGAGAAGTCCGTAGCGGATAGGCCGGCGCTGACGCCTGAGCAGTGGGCTGCGTTTCTGTCCAGGACCGAGATATTCTCGCTGCGCTTCACCTCCGTGCACTGCGACGTCCTCGGCGACCCGACCGAGCTGGCGCCGGGAGAGCCGGCGCCCGAGACCCCCGAGCGACTTCCCCCGGAGGTGCGGCTGGTGGACGCCGGCAAGATCAAGCAGATCCACGCCTTCGTTCCGCTCAGGGTCAAGCTGCGGACGCCCGGAAAGGCCGCGCGGGAGGTGCTCGACCTGTCCGTCACGGCCCAGGTCGTCTACACCCTGCGCCACGAGCCCGATGCGGGTCCGATCGACCCGTACCTCGAGGCGTTCAAGGGTCAGGCGGCGTTCCACGCCTGGCCGTTCCTGCGCGAGATGCTCCACGAGATGTTCCTGCGGACCGGGCATGGGGTCGCGCTGCTGCCGCTCCTTCACCCTCGAGCGCCGAAGCGAGGCGCGAAGTAGCGGGCGCGGGAGCGCAAGGCGGATCAGCGGTTCCCGAACACCAGCGCCCAGGCGTTGCCCTCGTTCAGGACCGCCTGCGTCAGGCCTGCCACGGCACGCCTCCGGGTCGGAAGGGGTGGGACGCGTATGGATCCGGCGGTCGCGGGATTCAATGGGTGGAGAGGCGACGGGACACGACCCTCGTCCAGGCCTACCAGTCCGAGACGCCGGCGGAAGTCATGGCGACGATCGACGATGCCTCGCAGGCGCAGCTCCGCGACGGCGTCTCGGTGACCTTCGCGCAGGACGTCGCGGTCGCCTACGACGGCACTGACAAGACCATGGCCGTCGACGCCGTCATGATCCGCACGAACGCATCCTCCGTGACCCGCTGCCATTCCGCGGGGTCGGGGTCCCAGCCGTCCGCCTCGAACGGGACGTCGAACGGGTCGTGCCAGGACGCGGCCTCGGGGGGGAGGCGCAGGCCGAGCGTGGCGGGGTGCGCGTACGCGGTGGTGTTGCGGCCGAGCTGGAAGCGCGCGGGGTTCAGCCAGCCGAGCGTCGCGCGCCGCTCGCACACGAAGTCGAGCGTGGCCGCGTACTCGCCGGCCGGCTGCGAGGGGTACTCGAGCACGAACACGGACGCCTCGATGCCCGCGGCCGCGGCGCCGGCGAGGCACCGGTCCACGATCGGCGCGGCGATGCCCTTGCGGAGCCGCGTCAGCTCCGCCGGCGACGAGGTCTCGAGGCCGAAGTGCAGCTCGCGGCACCCGCTGCGGGCGAGCACGCGGAACAGGCCGTCGTCGAACGCGGGATCGAACCGCACCAGGGCCTGCCAGTCCACGCGGAGGCCGGCGCCGAGGAGCGCCGACGCCACGCGGGCGAGCACGCCCGGGGGGGTCGCGTGGTCGGCCAGCGCGAGGCGGCGCACGCCCCGCGCGGCCGCGTCGCGGACCGTCGCGACCAGCGCGTCGATCACCGCGTCCTCGACGGCGTCCGGACCGCGGTCCGCCGCGCAGGCCTCGTCGCCCCCCCCCGCCCCCGCGCCGGCGGACGGGACGTGGCAGCAGAACAGGCACCGCGACCAGTAGCACCCGCGGACCGTCCGGAACGGCACGCCGGGCACGGGGTAGCGGTCAAGAGGCAGGCCGTCGAAGCACGGCGGCGGCAGGTCCGCGAGCGGCACCGGGCGGGCCGGACCGGTGTCCGCGACAGCGCCGTCGGGGCCGCCAGGGCCGACCGCGCCGGCCGCGCCGTCCGGGCGCCGGAACAGGAGGCCGGGGATGGCGTCCCACGCGGAGCCGGCGTCGACCGCGTCCGCGAGCGCCGACAGCGCGTCCTCGCCCTCGCCGGTCGCAACCGCGTCCGCGAAGTCGAGCACGATCGGGTGGTTGCGGACCACGTCCGCGGCGGCGACGCACCACGGGCCGCCGAGCACGACGTGCGCCGCGGGCAACCGCTCGCGCACGCGGCGTGCGATCCGCAGGGCGGGCACGAGCTGCGCGGTCTCGTGGATCGAGACGCCCACGATCGAGGGGCCGTCCGCGAGCAGCGGATCGAGGTGCACGGTCAGGAAGGCGTCGAAGAACGGGCCCGGCGAGGAGGCCGCCGCCCCGACGTCCGCGGGCATCCAGCCGGCCGGGGCGAGGAACTCCCGGCGGACGAGGTCCATCCACATCAGCCACGCGAGCGGGTCGGGCGCCGGCCCCCGCGGGGGCTCGAAGACGGCGCCCCCGCCCGCGTATGCGAGCAGGACCTCGGGCAGCGCCGGCGACAGCGACTCGCGCTGGTCCAGGTAGCGGCGGACCAGGTCGGTCACCCGCTCGCCCGCCCGGGCGTCGAGCGTCCTCCCCCCGGCGACCGACGCGTGCAGCCGCGCGCGCTCGGCCGCGAGGTACGGCGCAATCGCCGCGAGGTGCCGGCGTCCCCCGGGGGACAGCCGCGCGACCGCGCCTGCCGCGACCTCGGGCCGGGGCAGCCACTCGTACGCCATCGCGAGGTTCAGGTCGGCCTGCCGCGCGTCCCGGCCGCGCGCGCGCAAGGCGGCCACGAGCGCGGGCACGGACAGCTCGGGGTAGATGATGAGCCCTGTCAGGGGCGGGACGACCAGGAGCACCCGGGCGCGGGCCGCGGATTCGGGCATCACCACTTCTCCGGCTGATGCCGCCCGTTACGCAGGATCTCCTGCATCGCGCAGATGACGGGGTCGGCCGTCGACGACGCCATGATGCGCGACAGCGGGAAGAACTTCTCGTGGAAGTACCGGTAGATCGCGTCCAGCTCGCGGACCCGCATGCCCGGGTGCGCGAACCGCCACAGGCAGGGTCCCAGCTCGTCGAGCGCGCGCCCCTTCGCGAGGTGCCCGTACCTCGCCATGTCGCCGCTTCGGGGCGTCAGCGTATACGTGGTCAGGCTCGGCGTGACCCCGAGCGAGTACAGGAACAGGATCGCGCGCAGGATCTCGTCGGTCGTCTGGTTCGGCAGCCCGATCAGGTAGAACGCCCGCAGGTTGCGGCCCTTGAAGCCCCGTGCCTTCAGAAGCTCCACCGCCCGCACGAACCCCTCGACGTGGTGGGGCCGGTGCATGGCGCGGCTCTCCTCCTCGCGCAGCGTCTCAAGCGCGAGGATCACGCGCTCCACGCCGGCCGCGCGCAGGCGGTCCGCCAGCTTCCCGGTGACCTTGTTGGCCGCGAACCCGAGCGCGAACTCGAGCGCGATGTCGAGCCGCGCTTCCGCGATCCGGTCCAGCAGCGGGTCCAGGTAGGTGCCCTGCCTGTAGAGCACGTAGTCGTCGTAGAGGATGAAGTTGCGCGTGCCGTTCGCCGCCTTCTTCGCGACCAGCTCGTCGAACACCTCGCCGGGCGGGCGCGCGACGACCCGGTCGTCGTTCAGGCAGTGCGTGACGCAGTAGCTGCACCGGTTCGGGCAGCCCTTGATCATCCGAAGGAAGTCCGTGTACCTGTCGGCGATCAGGTCCGCCGCCGTGGGCGCGAACACCGCGCCGTCCACGTCGCCCCGGAAGACCTCGTCCGCGCCGAAGCGCGCCGCCTCGTCGGGACACAGCGTGGCCACGTTCCCGCCGACCACGATCCGCGCGCGCGGGAACACCGAGCGACAGACCTCGACGGTCTCGCGGACCGGATCCCCGTGCCACGTGAAGATCGAGCCGATCCCGATCACGTCGGGCGCCGGCAGCGACCGCAGCCGCGCCCCGAGCAGCATCGCATCGAGCCCGAAGTGGTGGATCTCCTTCGAGATCCCCTCCTCGTCGAGGTTGCCGCACGGCAGGACCTTGCGCACGTGGCGGCGCAGGCGCCCTTCCAGCGCGGGGTCGCGCAGGCAGTCAAGGTAGTCGACGGCGCAGCCGGCGTCCCGGAAGTGCGTGGCGAGCCGCAGCAGTCCGAACGGCTCCACGGCCGTAACCATGTCCTGCTGCTCGACCTCGACGGTGTCGGCGATCGGGGGGTTGACGAGGAGGACTCGCCGGTTCCCGTCTACGTGGATGGATCCGGTCATGGGGAACCCCCGGCACCTGCGGCGCGGCCGCGCCTACGTCCCGCGCCTCTCGCACGCCTTCAGGATCGCGGCGACCTCCGCGAAGCCGTCCATCTCGTAGCCGACCTCGCAGCCGCCCGCGTCCGGGTCGCGCGGCGCGCGGTGCCACGCCAGGTACTCGTCCAGACCGCGGCGCGTGTTGCGGAGTCCCCACCGCTCGGGGTCGCGCGCCCAGTCCGAGAACGGCTCGATGTCGATCGCGTGGGCCCACGACAGGCTGCCGAAGCGGTCGGCCAGGTCGCCGATCCAGGCCGTGGTCCGGCGCGCCTGATCGACGCCCTCGCCCGGGACCACGCTGAAGTACAGCCCGGTCTGGAGCCCGATCCCCTTCAGGCAGGCCAGTTCCTGCTCGAGCGCCGCGTTCGCGTACGAGTACCGCCGGATCCGCATCCGGCTCTCCTCGCTCTCGGTGTCGGGCGAGAACGCGGCGAGCGACCGGTCGGCCGCGAACGCCCGCGTCATGGCCCGCCAGAACTCCTCTCCGTGCGGGACGTAGGCCTCGAAGATGAGGCCGATCGGCAGCGCGGCGCCGTCGAGCCGCCGGAACAGCTCCATGTACCACTCGTGGGCGGCCGGGGGGGGATCGAAGCACACGTAGGCGGCCTTGTAGCCGTTCTCCGCGATGCGGTGCAGGT
>VGRB01000395.1 GCA_016875475.1 Deltaproteobacteria bacterium | reverse complement strand
GGCGGCCGCGACGCGCCTCGGCGGCCCCGGCGCACCTCGGCGGCCGCGACGCACCTCGGCGGCCCCGGCGCACCTCGGCGGCCCCGGCGCACCTCGGCGGCCGCGACGCACCTGGGCGGCCCCGGCGCACCTCGGCGGCCCCGGCGCAACTCGGCGGCCGCGACGCCGTCGCGGCGCCATCGCGGCGCCGTCGCGGCGCCGTCGCGGCGCGGGACCTCCGACTCGTCCACGGTCACGACCGCGTCCGCGGGCTCGACCTCGACCACGATCCGGCCCGGCACCCGATCGAGCATCTCCTCGAGCCGCCCCTGCCCCTGGCCCGGCGGTCCGGGTCCTTCTCCGCGGCCAGGAACCGCACGAAGTGCGTCCGGGCCTCGACCCAGTCGCCCTTCAGGTCGTGCACGCGGGCGATGTTGTAGAGGAGGGTCGGCGCCGGGTCCATCTCGTAGGCATTCCGGAACAGGGCGAGCGCCTCGTCGAGGCGCCCCTCGCCCATCATCACCTCGGCCGCGCGGGCCGGCGCCACGGCCGGGTCCTCCCGGGCCGAGGCCAGCGCCGGAGCGGCGAGCACCAGGATGAGCGCCGCGATCGCGGCGATCCGAGCCGGCATCAGTCCACCATCCGGTGGCGGTCGGCCGCGGGGTCCGGCTTCGCGGGGTCCGGCTTCGCGGGCCCCGGCCGCGGACCGGGCTCGGGCGGCCCCGGCGCGGGCGACCGCACGCCGACGGTCGTCGCCGCCGGTGCGGGCGGGGGCGGCCCCGGCGCGGGCGACCGCACGCCGATGGTCGTCGCCGCCGGTGCGGGCGGGGGCGGCCCCGGCGCGGGCGACCGCACGCCGACGGTCGTCGCCGCCGGTGCGGGCGGGGGCGGCCCCGGCGCGGGCGACCGCACGCCGACGGTCGTCGCCGCCGGTGCGGGGTGCTCCGGTGCGGGCGTCGCCCGCGGCGAAAGCGTCTTCGACGGGACCGCGGGCCTCGTGGGGATCGGGACCGGCCGGGGGACCGCCCCGATGGACAGGGACTCGGTCGAAGGCGTCGGCGGCGTCGCGGGCCGCTCCTGGGACGACGTAGTGTCCCCCCTGCCGAACCCGGCCACGGCGGTGCCGGCGAGCGCCGCGGGCAGCGCCGCAGGCAGCGCCGCAGGCAGCGCCGCAGGCAGCGCCGCAGGCGGCGCCGCGAGCAGCGCCGCGAGCATCTCGGCCGCGGTCTGGAAGCGCGCCGCCGGCTCGCGATCCATCCCCCTTCGCCAGGAAGGCGCGGAGCGCGGCAGACAGTCCGGAGGCCGCGGGTGCGTCGAGCGGCCGGTGCTCCGGGTCCGCCTTCTGCGACAGGATCACGAGCGGCGTGTCGCCGTCGAACGGTGGGACGCCCGTCACCACCTCGCAGAACATGGTGGCGACCGCGTAGAGGTCCGCGCGGCCGTCCACCTCGACGCGGCACTTCCGCGGGACCTGCTCCGGCGCCATGTACAGCGGCGTGCCGAGGAGGTGGCCGTCGCGCGACAGCGTCCCGCCGGAGCCGGCCACCTCCGACACCGCCCGGGCGACCCCGAAGTCCAGGACCTTGACGAACATCGGGTTGCCGTGGACCGGGACCACCAGGACGTTCTCGGGCTGCATGTCGCGATGGACGATACCGGCCTCGTGGGCCGCGGCCAGCGCGTTCAGCACCTGCTCGAACACGTTTCGGACGCCCGCGGCACCGACGCCGACGCCCCAGGCGGCCAGGGCGCGGCGCATCGTCCGGCCGTGGCGGACATACTCAAGCGCCATGAACGGCACCCGGAGGTCACCCTCCCCGATCCCGTAGTCGTGGAGCTTCACGACGTTCGGGTGGTCCGGGAGGGACACGGCCCTGGCCTCGCGCTCGAACCGCGCCTCCAGGGCGGGCGTCGGGTTCGGCCCCGAGATCAGCCTCAGCGCGACCTCGCGGTCGAGCGGCCTCCGGAGCGCGAGGTAGACCGCGCCCATGCCTCCCTCGCCCAGCAGTCTCACGAGGAGGTAGCGCGACAGCACCCGCCCGAGGAGCGGGTCCAGGGGGCGGCCCTTGCGACGGGCGAACGCCTGCGAGGACTCGAACCAGTCGGAAGGGATGAACGCACAGCCCTTGGCGCCGCAAACGACCGACGGACAGCGCTCGCCGACGGGGCCCGTTCGGACATCGCAGTTCGGACAGACGCCGTTCTGAGCCCCGGACACGTCGCGTCCCGGCTGAAACGCGGGAATTCTATCACGTCAGGGCGTCGGACCGCCCGGGCGTCAGCGTCCGGACAGCGGCGACGGGCGAGCACGTCGCGCCCGCCCGTCGCCGCTGGTCGAAGAGCGTGGCGTTTGCACCTCCGACGTCCTCGATCAGGTATGCCTGGAGGTGCTCCGACGACAAGTGGCTGAGAGCCGCGCCGTGTGGGCCCGCACGTTCCGAGAACTGGGCAGGGGCATGGCTCGTAGGGTGCCCTCGGCGACGTGCCCGAGGCGAGCCTCCCCGCTGACGTGGTCCCCGAGTGTCGCGGCGGGGAGAGGCCAGCGCGGAACGTGCTCGGTCCGGCGAACGGCTGGAGGATAAGCTGCAAACTGCGGTGACCGCCGAAGGCGGGCAGCCGGCGCGGCAGTTGCCGGCGCCGTCGCGATACGCATACCACGTCTCTGCACCGACCGCGCCGGGGCGGCGAAGCCGCCTGTCAACTGCCGTGACGGAAGCAGTTTGACAGCTTCATCCTTGGGTTGAACACCGATTTTCGCGGCCGGCCTGGAGCGTAGGGGCGGGGCCAGCGACGTGTCCCTCAAGAAGCGGGGGCGGCGGAGTGATGCGGCCTGCGGGCAGTCTGGCGAGCGGCTGCTGTTATCCTGCGTGAAGATGACTTCTGTCAGGTGAGGACGTTACTGCTCTTCGCACCCACGGGCGTGTTCTGTCGGACCAGCGGGAAGCTGTTGTCGGGCAGCGCAAGTAATATCAACTGGTAGCTGTTCGTGACGACGGGACATCCTAGCCAGGCCCCCCAGGCGTCCCGTTGTGTTCTAACTGCAAAGCAGTTGACACTATTAGATGCACGAGATGTAATAGCGGCCATGAGAGACGCAACCTTCTTCACCCGGCCCACCCACGATTGGCAGAGACGGTACGAAGCGCTCCGCGCCCTCTTCGTCGAGCGGCTCCCGTTCAAGGTCGTCGCGGACCGATACGGCTATCGGCCCGGCTACGTCCGGCTGCTCAAGCACCACTTCGTGCACGGCAAGGTCGACTTCTCGGAGCCCGTGCCCGAGGGCAAGACCGAGCGTCGCGGCGTCACAGCGGAGGTCCGCGCCAGGATCCGCGACTGGCGCGAGCGCCGCCTACCAGCAAGGGAGATCGCGGAGCTGCTTTCCGAGGATGGCGTGGACCTCTCGGTCAGCACCGTGGGACGCGTGCTCGCCGAGGAGGGCTTCAAAACGGTGCTGAACCGAGAAGGCGCGGCAACAAGACGCGTCGGTGACCAGCAGATCCGCCCCGATGGCGCTCCGGGGCGTCGGCGAAACGACGAATCCCTTCCGCGACAACTCCGCAGCCACCAGGAACACGCCCTGCATCCCGGTCCGTTGCGACACCGAAGGCATCAATCCTCCCACGCCAAGATGCGTCCGCCGCCCCGGTCAAGGCCCGGACGCCGATGGTACCATGCCCCGCGGCGGGGAGTGGGTGACGGCACTGCCTTGGCAAGGACGACGGCCGGTCCCCGCTTCGACTCGACGCTCGCGCTGGCTGGTCTGACTCCAGGCAGTGCACTACACTTGCGCGGGAGGCCGGTGCAATGGGCGACACGGAATTCGTCAAGACCCTCGACAGTGAAACCGGCACGAGGCTCCGTCTCCGCGTAACCACGGCGAGCGGCCGAGTCGTGTTCTTCGTGGTGCAACTCGAGATCCTCGTTGACAGCGAATGGCGCGTGGTGGTCCGCTACGACAACTCCCACGGGTTCACGCACCGGGACGAGTTCGATGCCCGCGGTCGGGAGACCAAGAAGGAGATCCGGCTGCCGGATTGCGCAGCCGCAGTCCAGTACGCAGAGCAAGACCTGATCGATCGATGGTAGTGGTATCGCGAGCGCTGCTTGGCGCCGCGTCGTCGGAGGACCCCATGACCAGACATGAACGCGTTGGACGCGAGATCCAGGTGGCGTTCGACCTCCTGCGTCACTTGATCGCGCATCCCGAGGACCTCGAGGATATCCCAAGCGGGTCCTACGTCGATGTAGTGGCCCCCGATCACGCCCCGCAGCCGGTCCCTGAGGGGAAGCCGCTCGTGTTGTTCGAGTCGACGAGGGTCTTCCGACGTGTTCGTTCGGCGGTGTAGCCGCGGCCCGCGATGCACCTCCGCCCCGCTGGCCCGCTTCACCAATGGCTTTGCGCGTGGCCCTTTCGCGTTAGGGCACGCCCCCGGGGACCGACCGCGTCCAGAACGGGGGGCCGAACCACGGATGGACCTGACGAATCCTTGCTGTCACGCCGGCTGGCAGGCGGCTTCGGCGCCCCGGCGCGGTCGGTGCAGTGACCTTGGATGCGTATCGCGACGGCGGCGGCAACAGTCGCGCCAGTGCCCTTCGGGCACCGGGGGCCACGGCTCATCCGCAAGCCGTCCGGCGCACCCGGCCCCAGCGGCTTCCGTCAACCCGCGTGCTTCCGTTTCTCGTTCGCGCTATAGTCGGCACCGGGGGTTCGGGGGAGGCTCGAGTTGGCGGTTGTTCATCAGTTGGGGCGGCGGACGCACCAAGGCCCTCGCCGAAGCTCTGCGCGACTGGATTCCTTCCGGTCTTCATTGCGTTGAGCCATGGCTGCTCGGGTGCGCAGGCGTCTCGCGAGGAGGGAGATCGTGGGCAAGTCAGTAACCCTGCTTCTCATGGGAGTGCTCTCGACGGCGTGCAGCCCCTTTCGCGAGGCGTACCGCCTCGACCGAGCCGACAACAAGACACGCTACGTCTCCGTCGTGACACACCAGAACCTAGACGGCTCGACTCACCCGAAGGT
>VGRB01000394.1 GCA_016875475.1 Deltaproteobacteria bacterium | reverse complement strand
GAGATGGCAGTGGCGTACTCGTTCGGGTTCGGCGCGACGGCGCTGCGGCTCGGCGGCTGGATCAAGGCGTCGGCCGCGGTGCGGCCCGGCACCGAGGAGGCGGCGGTCCGGGGGATCCGCGACGTGATCTCGGGCGTGCTCGACGGCGGACGCGAGGCGCGCGAGCTGCTCGCGCGCGGGGCCGCCCACCTGGCGGGGACCGAGGAGATGGCGTTCCAGAAGAAGGGCGCGGTGGCCCACTGGATGTGCGCGAACGACGGGACCCCGCTCGGGTACGATTCGTTCAGGACCCTTGCGGACCGGATCCGGCGGATCGAGCCGGACGAGGTGCTCGCGGCGGTTCGCGCGCGGCTGCTCGCGGAGCCGCTGATCGTGGTGCTCAGGCCCGCGGATGGTTAGGGAGAGCGGGGGACGGCTCGGGAAGGAGCGGGCTCGGGCTCGGGCTAGGGCTAGGGCTCGGGTACGGGTACGGGGACGGGGACGGGGAGTTGGATGGACGGTGATCGGAGGGATCCCGGGCTGACCGTAAAGGCCCGGTGCGCCGGCTGAGCGGCGAAGATCGGTCCAGGGGACCTGGACCTTCTGCTCGGCGGGCTCGTGCTGCCTCGGGACGACCGCGTCCTGGTGGGATTGGACCGCCCGGACGACGCGGGGGTGTTCCTGCTGCGGGACGGGCTCGCCCTGGTCCAGACCGTCGATCTGATCACGCCGATCGCGGACGACCCGTTCGACTTCGGGCGGATCGCCGCGGCGAACGCGATGTCGGACGTGTGGGCGATGGGGGGGAGGCCCCTGACCGCCCTCGCCATCGTCGCGTTCCCGGTCGGGTCGGAGCCGCCCGAGACGTTCCGGCGCATGATCGCCGGCGCGGTCGAGTCGCTCTCGCGCGCGGGCTGCGCGCTGGTGGGCGGGCACAGCGTCGACGACCTCGAGATCAAGCTCGGGCTCGCGGTGACCGGCGAGGCCGACCCGGCAAGGATCATGACGAAGGGCGGGGCGCGGCCCGGGGACGCGCTGGTGCTCACGAAGCCGATCGGGACCGGGGTGGTCTCGACGGCGCTGAAGCGCGGGAAGGCGTCGGAGGAGGCCGTGGCCGCGTCGGTCGCGAGCATGTGCTCGCTGAACGACGTCGCCTCGGCCGCCGCGGTCGCGGCCGGCGTGCGCTGCTGCACGGACGTGACCGGGTTCGGGCTGCTCGGGCACCTGCACGAGGTGGTCACCGCGTCCGGGGTGGGGGTCGAGGTGCGCTTCGCCGACGTGCCCCTCCTGCCGTCCGCGCGCGAGTTCGCTTCGGCGGGCCTGTCGCCGGGCGGGACCGAGCGGAACGCGGCGCACGTCCGCGCCACCGTGGACGGCCTCGACGGCGTCGGCGAGGCGGGCGAGGCGCTCCTGTTCGACCCGCAGACGTCGGGCGGGCTGCTGATGGCGGTCCCGGCCGACCGGCTCGAACGGCTGGTCGCCGACCTGCGCGCAGCCGGCGTTTCGCCTGCCGTGGTGGGGAGTTTCGTCGAGGGCCCCCCCCGGATTCGGCTGCGGCGCTGAGGGCGTGGGCTAACCCCTCGTCTCTTCTGCGTCCTACAATAGCGGCGCGATGGGGCTCCACAAGCACGATCCGCTGGTCGGCTCGGTACTCGCGGACGACTTCCGCGTGGTGAAGCAGGTGGGCTTCGGCGGGTACGCGCGGGTCTACCTGGCCGAGCAGTTGTCCGTCGGGAAGCGGAAGGTCGCGATCAAGGTCCTCCACGCGGTCCACGCGGAAGCGGGCCAGGCGGCGGTCGCGGCCCTGAAGCGGGAGGCGTCGTTCCTGGCGATGCTCCGGAGCCCGTGCTTCCCGCGGATCTTCCGGACAGGGGTGGCGCCGAACGGGCTGCCGTACTTCGTCATGGAGTACGTGGCCGGCCGCACCCTCGAATCCATCCTGCACGAGTCCGGCCCGATGAAGCTCTTCCGGGCGGTCGGTTTGCTGGACGAGGTCTGCGAGGGGCTCGCGGAGATGCACTCGCGCGACATCGTCCACCGCGACATCAAGTCCGGCAACATCGCGATCGAGGACGGGCCCGCCGGGCGGTTCCACGTCAAGATGCTCGACCTCGGCAGCGCGAAGCCCGCGTACGAGGTCGATCCGGCCGGGCCGAAGGGGCCCGCGCTGGTCGGGAGCCCGCCCTACCAGGCGCCCGAGACCGCGACGAGCAGCGTGGCGAGCGACCTGTCCGACGTCTATGGGCTTGGCGCGCTGGCGTACGAGCTGGTCTGCGGGATCCGCGCGATCCACATCAAGGACACGTCGCCCGAGGCGTACTCGGCCTACCTGAGGTCGAACCAGCCGATCCCGACGTACCGGATTGCCACGATCATGCCGAGCATCCCGGAGGCGGTCGAGACGGTGATACACCGGGCCCTGTCGCGCGAGCCGGGCGCGCGGTTCCGGGCGGTGACGGAGTTCCGCTCCGCGCTGCTCGAGGCCGCCGGAGAGCCCCCGCCCGCGGGCGAGCCGCCGCCGGTGCTGCCGGTCGGCGGGGGGACCCCGATCGGGCAGATCAGCGGCGCGATCCGGCGTCTGCTGCCGTTCAGGAAGTCCTGACGCGACTTGTGCGGCACCTCCCCTTGCGTTTCCCGGCAGGGTGATTATCCATTGGTTCGCCGCCGGGGCCCCCCGGCGGGATTCGGCGCCCGTCCGGGAGGTGGCCCGGCCCGTTGCCGGGTGTAGTTGTGCTGAAAAGGAGGAAGGTCATGAAGGTGAAGCCGCTCCAGGATCGCGTTCTGCTCCGGCGCCTCGAGCGCGAGGAGAAGACCCCGGGTGGGATCATCATCCCCGACACGGCGAAGGAGAAGCCGCAGGAGTGCAAGGTCATCGCCGTGGGGCCCGGCAAGGTCCTCGACAGCGGCGAGCTCAGGAAGCCCGGCGTGAAGGAGGGCGACACCGTCCTGATCGGCAAGTGGGGCGGGAGCGAGGTCAAGATCGACGGCGAGGAGCACATCATCATCAAGGAGGACGAGATCCTCGCGGTGCTCGACTAGTCAGTCCCCTCCCGGCCGGCCGCAGGCCGGTCGGCATGGCGGACGAATGAAGGAGTGACTCCATGGCAGCCAAGGAACTGCTGTTCGGGGAAGGCGCGCGGGCGAAGATCCTGGTCGGGGTCAACCGCCTCGCCGACACCGTGAAGGTCACGCTCGGGCCGCGCGGTCGCAACGTCGTCATCGAGAAGAGCTGGGGCTCCCCGACGGTCACCAAGGACGGCGTGACGGTCGCGAAGGAGATCGAGCTGAAGGACAAGTTCGAGAACATCGGCGCGCAGATGGTCAAGGAGATCGCCTCGAAGACGAGCGACGAGGCGGGCGACGGGACCACGACGGCGACCGTGCTGGCGCAGGCGATCTACCGCGAGGGCGCGAAGATGGTCGCGGCGGGGCACGCGCCGATGGACATCAAGCGGGGGATCGACAAGGCGGTCAAGGCCGTGGTCGAGAACCTCAAGAAGATGTCCAAGCAGACCAAGGACTTCAAGGAGATCGCGCAGGTCGGCACCATCTCCGCGAACAACGACGAGGAGATCGGGAAGATCATCGCCCAGGCGATGGAGAAGGTCGGCAAGGAAGGCGTGATCACGGTCGAGGAGGCGAAGTCCATGGAGACGACGCTCGAGACCGTGGAGGGCATGCAGTTCGACCGCGGCTACCTGTCGCCCTACTTCGTCACCGACCCGGACCGCATGGAGGCGGTGATCGAGGACCCGTACATCCTGATCCACGACAAGAAGATCTCCACGATGAAGGACCTGCTGCCGCTGCTCGAGCAGATCGCGAAGCAGGGCCGGCCGCTCGTGGTCATCGCCGAGGACATCGAGGGCGAGGCGCTCGCGACGCTGGTCGTCAACAAGCTGCGCGGCACGCTCCAGGCCTTCGCGACCAAGGCGCCGGCGTTCGGCGACCGCCGCAAGGCCATGCTCGAGGACATCGCGATCCTGACGAACGGGCGCGTGGTGTCGGACGATCTGGGGATGAAGCTCGAGAACGTGCGGCTGACGGACCTCGGGCGCGCCAAGCGCGTGGTGATGGACAAGGACAACACCACGGTCATCGAGGGCACCGGGAAGACCGCGGACATCAAGGCCCGCATCTCCCAGATCAAGGCGCAGATCGAGGACACGAAGTCCGACTACGACCGCGAGAAGCTCCAGGAGCGGCTCGCGAAGCTCGCGGGCGGCGTGGCCGTGGTCAAGGTCGGCGCGGCGACCGAGGCCGAGATGAAGGAGAAGAAGGCCCGGGTCGAGGACGCGCTGCACGCGACGCGCGCCGCGGTCGAGGAGGGCATCGTGGTGGGCGGCGGCATCGCGCTGCTGCACTGCCAGAAGACGCTCGACGCGTTCCTGAAGGACGCGGCGGTCGAGGAGAAGGTCGGCATCAACATCGTGCGACGCGCGCTCGAGGAGCCGGTCCGCATGATCTCCGAGAACGCGGGCGTCGAGGGGTCCGTCGTGGTCCAGAAGGTGCGCGAGAGCAAGTCCCCGACCTTCGGCTACAACGCCCTGACCGACACCTGGGAGGACCTCGTCCAGGCCGGCGTGATCGACCCGACCAAGGTCGCCCGCGTGGCGCTCGAGAAGAGCGCGTCCGTGGCGTCCCTGCTGCTGACGACCGAGTGCGTGGTCGTCGAGAAGCCGAAGGCCGAGGTGCCGATGCCCGGCGGCGGCCCGGGCGGCATGGGTGGCATGGGCGGCATGGGGGGGATGGGCGACTTCGACTAGCCCGCATTGCCGGCAGGCCGCGCCGGACTGCCGGCGCGGCCTGCGGCAATGCTCGCGCGCGGTCGGAGCGGACCGAGGCCGCTCAACCGCGCACCGGGCATTCCACGCTGTCGCCAGGCCCGCACGGCAGGCGGTCCCGAACGACACCCGTCGAGACACGTACCCCTCCATCCCGACCCGGCAGGCCCCAGGGGCATCGATCGGAGGGGGGCGCGGCTCGCCCCCCTGCCCGCCGCCCCGCGTTGCGGGGCGCGGGCCACCCCCCTTGCGC
>VGRB01000393.1 GCA_016875475.1 Deltaproteobacteria bacterium | reverse complement strand
GGTCAGAGGGTGCGGCGCGTCGTCGTCATGGGCCCGAGCCACCGCGTGCCGTTCGCCGGGCTCGCGGTCACCGACGCGACCCACTGGCGTACCCCCCTCGGCGAGGTCCCGATCGACACCGACGCGGTCCGCAAGCTGCGCGAATCCAGGGACTTCGCGGTCCGGGACGACGCGTTCAGGCAGGAGCACTCGGTCGATATCCAGGTCCCCTTCGTGCAGGTCGTCGCGCCCGAGGCGTCGATCGTCCCGATCGTGATCGGTCACGTCGACGCGGCGACGGCCGCCCGCGCCGGCAAGGCCCTGCGCGCCGTGATCGACGAGGCGACGGTCGTTGTCGCGTCGTCCGACTTCACCCACTACGGCGACCGGTTCGGCTACGAGCCGTTCCCGCCGAAGGACGCGCCCGCGGCGCTGACCGAGTATGCCGCCCGCGCCTGGGACGCGATCCGCGTGCTCGACGCCGCCGCCTTCCGCGCGCACCTCGATCGCACCGGCGACACGATCTGCGGCGCCGCGCCGATCCAGGTCCTGCTCGCGGCGCTGCCTCGCAAGGCCCAGGGCGTCCGTCTTGCCTTCGACACCTCCGGCCGCCAGGAAGGCGACTACGCCAATTCCGTGTCCTACCTGTCCGGGGCGTTCAAGCTGCCCCCGGACTCCCGCGAGTTCCGGAACCACGTCGTCCTGCCCGAGGCGGACCAGCGCTTCCTGGTCGAGCTGGCGCGCGACACGATCCGGCGCCACCTCGCCGGCAGGGACCTGCCCGACCCTGTGAAGGAGGGCAGGGCGGTGTCGGACCTCGTCCGCAAGGAGTTCGGCGTCTTCGTGACGCTGAAGAAGCACGGAGATCTGCGCGGCTGCATCGGGTCGATCTTCCCGGTCGAGCCCCTGTACCAGGGCGTGATCCGCAACGCCGTCAACGCCGCGTCCCACGACCCCCGCTTCCGGCCCCTGACCCAGGCCGAGGAGCCCGAGGTCGAGATCGAGGTCTCGGTCCTGACCCCCCCCGAGAAGGTGGACGGTCCCGAGGACATCGTGGTCGGCCGCGACGGCGTGGTGCTCGGCAAGGGCGGCTCCCGCGCCGTGTTCCTGCCGCAGGTCGCGCCCGAGCAGGGCTGGGACCTCGCGACCATGCTGACGCACCTGTCCATGAAGGCGGGCCTCTCCGGCGGCGCGTGGAAGTCCGGGGCCGAGTTCCAGGTCTTCCAGGCGCACGTGTTCGGGGAGGAGGATTTCAAGGGCGCGCACCGGTGACCCCGCCCGCCCCATCCCGCCGGATCCTCGCCGCCGCGTTCGCGCTCGGCCTGTTCACGATCGCCGCCCAGACCGTCCTGCTCCGCGAGTACCTCGTGCTGTTCCGCGGCAGCGAGCTCGCGGTCGGCTGCTTCTTCGCGGCGTGGTTCCTCTGGATCGCGGTCGCCGCGACCGGGTCTGCGCGGATGCCCCGGCTGGCCGCGTGGGCCGCGCGGAGGCCCGGCACCCTGCTCGCCGCGCAGCCCGTCGCGGCCGCCGCCGCGTTCGTCGTGCCCGCGGTCGTCCGGCAGGCGCTCGGGGTGCCCGCGTACGAGCCTTCCCCCCCCGCGGTCCTCGCGGTCGGCGCGCTCGCCGCCGCCCTGCCGGTCAGCGTGCTCACCGGCCTCCTGTTCCCGGCGCTCGCGGCCGGCGACGCGACGCGCGCGTACGTCGCGGAGACCGCCGGCGCCGTGGTCGGCGGGGCGATCGCGACGGCCGGCGCGCTGCTCGGGGCGGACGGCCTCGTCACCCTCGGGGTCGCGGGTCTCGTCGCCGCGGCTGCGGCCGGTCCGATCGCGGCGCGCGAGCGTGGCGGGCGCGCGGCGTGCGCGGTCGCGGGTGCGGCGATGGCGGCCGTGCTCGTCCCCCCCGCAGGCCCGGCGATCCGGGGCGCGGTCGCGGACCAGCGGCTCGCCGCGTCGATCGAAGGCGCGGAGCGGGTCGCGGAGGAGCACACGCCGTACGGGGTCGTCACGACGGCACGCGTCCCGGGCCAGGTCGTGGTGCTCGCCGACGGGGCGGTCGAGGCGTCCTGGCCGCCGGGGCCCGACGTGGAGGCGCGGGCCGCGCTCCTCGCGTCGCAGCCGCGGGCCCGGGACCGGGCCGTCGTTCTGGGTCCCGGCAGGCTCGACCTCGCTTCGGCGCTCGCGAGGTACTTCGGAGCGGTCGAGGTCGTTGCGGCGGACGGGGCCGCGCTGGCCGCTTCCCGGGCGGCGCGGGAGGCGTCGGGAGCGCCCTCGCTTCCCCCCGGAATCCGGTTCGTCGAGGCGGACCCGCGCGCGTGGATGCGAGGCGGGGAGGGCGGCGGGGCGGACCTCGTCGTGATCGGGACGGGGGAGCCGTCCACGCTTCCGGCGAACCGGCTGCACACGGCGGACTGCTTCCGCGACGCGGCGTCGCGGCTGGCCTCCGGGGGGGTGTTTGCCGCGTCGGTCCCTTCGGCCGGGAACTACGTGGGGACCGAGCTGCTGCGCTACGGGCAGTCCGCGTACGCCACGCTCTCCGAGGTCTTCGCGGACGTGGCCATCGTTCCGGGTGACCGGGCCCTCCTGATCGCCTCCGCCGCGGCCGGGCAGCCGACCGCGGACCCCGCCGTGCTCGCGAAGCGGTACGCCGCGTTCGCGCCGTCGCCCCCGCCGTTCCCGCCCGAGGCGTTCGCCGGGCTGGTGCAGCCGGAGCGTGCCGGGTTCGTCCGCGACCTCTACGCGGCCGGCGCACCCGGCGACCTCGTGAACCGCGACGACCGGCCGCTCGCGCCGTTCCTGCACCTGCTCGCGTTCCTGCAGCGGTCCGACTCGGGCGGCTCGCGGCTCCTGTGGGGCGTCCGCGAGGCGGGCGCGGGCCTGCTCGCCGCGTTGCTGGTGCTGTTCGGCGTGTTCGCCGCGTCCCGCTCGCGGGGAGGGCAGGGCGGTCCCTCCCTGCAAATCGCGGTCGCGGGCGCGACCTCGATCGCGTCGTCCGTCGTGGTCATGGCGGCGTTCCAGGCATCGGTCGGGGCGCTGTACGGCGAGGTCGGGGCCGCGACCGCGCTGACCATGGCGGGGCTCGCGATCGGCGCGGCGGCGGCGCGGCGGCTCGCGGGGTCGCGGGCCGCGCGGCTCGGGTACCCCCTCGTCGCGACCGCGGCCCTGGCGCTGTCGCCGCTCGCGACGAACGCTGCCGCGGGCCTCGGGCCGTCGGGCGCGAGGGCGGCGTTCGGGGCGATCTTCCTCGCGCTCGGTGCGCTTGCGGGCGCGGCCTGGCCGATCGCGGGCGCGGGCCTGCCCGCCGCGACCCGCGCCGCCGCGCTGGAGGCGGCGGACCACTGGGGCGCGGCGATCGCGGCCGGGATCGGGGGCGTGATCGTGCTCGCGGTGCACGGCACGGACGGCGCGCTCCTGGCGCTCGCGGGGCTGAACCTCGTCCCGCTCGTCGCGTCTGCCGCCCGGCGCCTCCCGGCGACGCGCGCCGCAGGCCCCGCTATCCCGGCCGCCGTCGCCTTCCTGGGGCTTGCCGCGCTCGTGACGTGGCACGCGACGACCGCGCCCGACCCGGGGCTGTCGCCGCGGCTGTCGGACCGGGACCTCAGGCGGATCGAGCAGTTCTCGTCCGCCCGGGCGGAGACCTCGCCGATCGAGCACCACGTGCTGGACGGTGTCGCGGCCTCGCCGCCGCCGGACGGGCGGGCGTTCGCGGCGGCGACGCGGGCCGCCGCCCCTGACGTCGCCGGATGGGGCGGGCCCCTGAACCTTGCCGTGTCCGTAGGGTCGGACGGGCAGGTGCGCGGCGCCGGCGTGATCGCCCACTCCGAGACGCCCGCCTACGTCCGCGACCTGCCGGCGTTCCTGGATCGCTTCCGGGGCGCGGACGTGCGGCACGGGTGCGGGCTGCCGCCCGGGGTCGATGCGATGACCGGGGCCACGGTGACGCGCGACGCGGTCTCCGCGTCGGTCGCCGCCACGTGCCGGGCGCTCGCGTCGGGTCCGCTCGGGATCCCGGTCGCCGCGGCGGCGGGGGACCGGGCGTGGTGGGACCCGCTCCTCGACCCGCGGGTCGCCTGGGTCCTGCTGCTGCTCGCGGGCGCGGTGGTCGTGCACCTGCGCGGGTCCGCGCGCGTGCGGCTCGCGTTCCTGGCCGCGGCGGCGCTCGTCGGCGGGGCGGTCTTGAACGTGTCGGTCTCCGCGCAGTCGCTGCTCGACGTCGCGCGCATCAGGCTGCCGGGGCTCGGCGCGAACGCGCCGCTCCTGCTGCTGCTGGCGGGGGTGCTCGGGATCGCGGTGCTGCTCGGGCCGGTGTGGTGCGCCCACGCGTGCCCGCTCGGCGCGGCGCAGGAGCTGGTGTCGCGGGCGGCGGGGCGATGGGTGCGGCCCGCGGCGGTGCCGGAGCGGCTTCGCGCCGCGAAGTACGCGGTGCTCGCGCTGATGCCGCTCGCGCTGTTCGCGTCGGAGCCGGGCGCGTGGCTCGCGTGGGATCCGCTGCCGGTCGCGTTCTCGGGTACGTTCACGGGGTCCTCGTGGGCCATGGTCGCGCTGGTCGCGGTCGGGTCCGCGGTCGCGTTCCGCTTCTGGTGCCGCGCGTTCTGCCCGGTCGGGGCGCTCCTCGGCCTCTTCAACGGGGTGGCGCGCAGGATCGGGCTGGTGCCCCCCCGGCGATACGGCGCGTGCGACCTCGGCGTCACGGGTCCGGCCGACCGGGACTGCTTGCACCCCAACCGGTGCGTCCGGGAGCCGGCGCGCGAGGACGCGGCCGTGGCAACCCCCCCGCGCAGGCTCGCCGCCCTGGTCGCGATCGCGATCGCCGCCGTCCTCGTCGCGGGCTGGATCGCGCTCGACGCCTCGGGCACGGCGGCCCTGCCGGGGAGCGGCGCCTCGGCCGGGGTGCGGCGGATCGACGGGGACCGGGTCCGCGGGCTGATCCAGGAGGGGCGGCTCAGCGATCGCGATGCGCGGTGGTGGGTGCCGGCGCCGCAGCAGCAGTAGCGTCCGCGGGCTTGTCCCGGAACACCATCCAGAGCGCCCCGGGCAGGGCGGTGAAGTCCGCGATCATGGACAGCACGAAAAA
>VGRB01000392.1 GCA_016875475.1 Deltaproteobacteria bacterium | reverse complement strand
TGGGCGGGCGGTCGTGGACGGGGTCGAGACGTACGCGTTCGACACGGCGTTCGTCTTCTGGATCGGCGCGTCGATCCTGTCGCTCGCGCTCGTGGCGGGCCTGTGGATCGGCAAGCGGATGGCGCCGCGCGAGCGCGCGGGAGGCATGGTCGCCAGTGGGTGATGCGATGAAGAGGCTCGTCGTTGCCTTGGTGTGTGGCCTGGTGCCGGCGTGCTCCGGCGGCGGTGGCGGGGGCCCGGCGGACGCGACGGGCGACGCGCCGCAGGACGCGCCGCGCGAGGTCGTGATCGGCGACCTGTGCTGCGAGGGGATCGACGTCGTCCTCCCGGACCCGGCCGCGGACGAGGGCGCGACCGGGGAGGACGTCGGCTCCGGCGACGAGGGCGCGACGGAGGAGGTCACGGGGTGCCCCGGAGCGCCGTGGTGCGGTTGCGAGACCGACGGCGAGTGCGACATCGGCCTGTGCGTGACGACCTGGACGGGGCGGGTCTGCACGGACGCGTGCTCGGACACCTGCCCGGAAGGTTGGGCATGCCGGTCGGTCGTCGTGGGCTCGGACCCGATGTACGCGTGCATCCCGCGGCACGCGACCCTCTGTCGTCCCTGCCGCAACGACTCGGAATGCTTCACGATCGGACAGACCGAGGGCATCCGGTGCGTGTCGTACGGCGAGGAGACGGGCTCGTTCTGCGGCGGGCCGTGCGAGGCCGACGGCGAGTGCCCGGACGGGTTCCGGTGCGAGGCGCCGGACGGGGGGACGAAGCAGTGCGTGCCGGAGTCGCGGCAGTGCGCGTGCGCGCCCTGGGCCGTCGACATCGGCGCGGACACGCCGTGCTCGGCGTCGGCGGGCGCAAACACCTGTCCCGGACGGCGGGTCTGTACGGCCGCGGGGCTGACCGCGTGCGACGCGCCCGCGCCGGCGGCGGAGACCTGCAACGCGACGGACGACGACTGCAACGGCAAGACCGACGAGGGGCTCGGGACGCTGCCGTGCGGCCACGGCGAGTGCGCGCGCGAGGTGCCCGCGTGCGTCGATGGCAGCGCGGGCGGGTGCGACCCGCTCGAGGGCAGCCGGCCCGAGACGTGCGACGGCCGCGACGACGACTGCGACGGCGATACCGACGAGGGATTCACGGACACCGACGGTGACGGGGTCGCGGACTGCACGGACCCGGACGACGACGCGGACGACGTCCCGGACGACGGGGACGGCTCCGGCAACCCGTTCGACGCGCCGTGCGCCCCGGGCGAGCCTTCCGGGTGCGACGACAACTGCCCGCTCGTCTGGAATCCCGCCCAGGCGGACCTGGACGGCGACGGGCGGGGCGACGGTTGCGATCCGGACCAGGACGGCGACGGTCACGCCGCGACCGCGTTCGGGGGGGGGGACTGCGACGACGGGAACGCCGCGGTATCGCCGGCGGCCGAGGAGGGGCCGGCCGCGGGGGCAGGGCGCTGCGACGGGATCGACAACGACTGCGACGACGCTACGGACGAGGGGTACGGCAACGCGGACGGCGACTCGATGCCGGACTGCCTGGACCCGGACGACGACGACGACACGTTCCCGGACGGGGTCGACAACTGCCCGCTCGTCGCGAACACGGACCAGAAGGACACGGACGGGGACGGGAAGGGGGACGCCTGCGAGAACGACACGGACGGCGACGGGCTGACCGACGACATCGACAACTGCGTCGGCGTGCCGAACCCGGACCAGACGGACACGGGGGGCGACGCCGCGGGCGACGCCTGCGACCCGGACGACGACGGCGACGGGGATCCGGACGCGACGGACTGCGCGCCGCTCGACCCGGACGTATCGCACGAGGCGGCCGAGGCGTGCAACGGGCTCGACGACGACTGCGACGACGACGTGGACGACGGGTTTCCGGACACGGACGGGGACGACGTGGCCGACTGCGTGGACCTCGACGACGACGGCGACGCGATCCTGGACGGGGCGGACAACTGCCCGCTCGCGAAGAACACGGACCAGGCGGACGCGGACAACGACGGGCTGGGCGACGCGTGCGACCCGGACGACGACGGCGACGGCGCGCCCGACGCGACCGACAACTGCCCTGGACTCGCGAACCCGGACCAGGCGAACGCGGACGGCGACGCGACGGGGGACGCCTGCGACCCGGACGACGACGGGGACGGCAAGCCCGACGGCCAGGACAACTGCCGGCTCGCGGCGAACCCGGGGCAGGAGGACTGGGACAAGGACGGGATGGGCGACGCGTGCGACCCCGACGTGGACGGCGACGGGGTGGCGAACGATGCGGACACGTGCCCGTTCGTGGACGACAAGTCGTACGACGACGACGACGACAAGATCCCCCCCGCGTGCGAGATCGACTGGGCGGGCGACGTGTTCCCGAACGGAGGGACCCAGGTCGCGTCGGGCCAGCCGTTCGACGTCTACATCCAGTTCTACAAGGGCGGCGCGTCCGAGGGCGTGGGGCCCTGCCCGAACGTGGTGGTCCATGTCCGGTACCGCAAGGCAGGCGACGCGGCGTGGCAGGAGGGCACGGCGTCGTTCGTCCGTGACTGGAGCCCGCAGCCCTGGAAGAACAACGAGGAGCACCGCTTCACGATCCCCGGGGCGGCCACCTCGGGCGGCGGCACGCTGGAGGTCGAGTTCGTGCCGACGGACCTGACCGCCGGTCCCGACAAGCCGCACCCGTACAACAACTTCGCGATCACCGACCAGGCCGGGAAGGCGCAGCCCTTGCACTACCCCTTGTAGACGCACCGTACCGGGCCGAA
The DNA here is from genome assembly GCA_016875475.1 of Deltaproteobacteria bacterium. GTDB lineage: Bacteria > Myxococcota_A > UBA9042 > DTJE01 > DTJE01 > VGRB01. The sequence goes on along the minus strand of VGRB01000392.1, from coordinate 2,275 downwards.
TCGGGCGGTGATGTTCCGGATTGTTGCAGTCCGGGATGTCCAGGTGTGTCGCAACGAGCCGTCCGGGGTGTGGAGGTTCTGTCGTTTCCGACACTGCCGTCCCCGGCGGACCGCTTGACGCCGCCGGGGGGGCATGGCACGAGGATTGCGGGGTGGGGCTGCGGGAGTTTGTCAGGCGGAGCCGCCGGGGGGAGGCCGCCCGGGTGTCTGGCTGGAGGATGCGGATGCGGCGTGCGGTTCGGGCGATTGCGGATGTCCTCGTTGGATCGTTCGTGGTGGCGGCGGTCGCGGGCGGGTGCGGGGGCGCGCGCGGACCCGGGTCCGGCACGACCTCGAACGAGCCTTGCGCCGAATGCCACGGCAGCGCGACGTCGTCCGCGCCGCCCGTGGACCTCCTGGGCTTCACCGACCCTGCCCGCCGCGGCGTCGGGGCCCACGCGGCGCACCTGACCGCGTCCGCGATGGCCGCGCCGGTCGCCTGCGGGACCTGCCACGAGGTGCCGACCGCGGTCATGGCGCCGGGTCACATGGACGCGGCCATGCCGGCGGAGGTGCGGTTTTCCGGGATCGCGGTCGCGCCGGGCGGCCCGGTCCCGGTCGCGGACCAGCCGGGCGCGGACTCTGGCGACGCCTACACCCTGGCGCGCGTGTCGTGCCGCAACGTGTACTGCCACGGCGCCACGCTGACGGGCGGCAAGGCGACCACCCCGTTCTGGAACCCGCCGGACGTGGCGCAGTCCGCCTGCGGCGCATGCCACGGCGACCCGCCTCCGCCGCCGCACCCGGCGAAGGCCGCGTGCTCGGAGTGCCACGGGGAGGTGATCGCGCCGGATCGGACCTTCGTCGATCCGGGGCGGCACGTGGACGGGACGATCGACGTGGCGGTGCCGAACGACTGCAGCACGTGCCACGGCTCCGAGGAGACGGCCGCGCCGCCGCCGGACGTCACGGGCGACGACGACCCCTCGGCGGCGGGCGTCGGCGCTCACCGCGCGCACGTGATGGCGACCCACTCGATCTCGGCGCGGATCGGCTGCCCGGCTTGCCACGTCGAGCCGGCATCGGTCGGCGACCCGGGACACCTCGACGGCGAGACCGGCGCCGAGGTCCTTTTCCACGGCGTCCCGACGGCGGACGGCGCGACCCCCGCGTACGACGGGACCGCGCTCAAGTGTTCCGGCAACTACTGCCATGGCGCGACACTCGGTGGAGGCCATGTGACCGAACCCGCCTGGACGGCGACCGGGGGCGCGGCGGCAGCGTGCGGCGCGTGCCACGGCTTCCCGCCTCCGCCCCCGCACCCCGCGGGAGGCCGTTGCGTGGATTGCCATGCCGCGACCGCCGGCGAGGCTGGCACGATCGCGCACCCGGACAAGCACGTGGACGGGAGCGTGCAGGTGAGCTACGCCCCCGGCTGCACGTCCTGCCATGGCGGGCCGGACACGCCCGCGCCGCCGCCCGACACGAACGGGGCGTCGGACACGTCGCTGGTCACCGTGGGCGCGCACCGGGCGCACGCGGAGGCGCTCGGCCTGCTGTCCGACCCGATCGAATGCGAGTCCTGCCACGTCGTGCCGGCGACGGCGGACGCGGTCGGGCACCTGGACCCGGCGCCCGCGGAGGTCTCGTTCTCGGGCCTGGCGAAGGTGGACGGAGCGAAGCCGGGGTGGGACCGGCAGACGTCCTCCTGCTCGGGCACATACTGCCACGGGGCGACGCTGGCGGGCGGGGGCGAGACCTCGCCGGTGTGGACGGTCGTGGACGGCAGCCAGGAGCGCTGCGACAGCTGCCACGGCGCGCCGCCTCCCCCCCCGCATCCGGCCTGGGACCGATGTGGCAGGTGCCACGAGGGCGCGGGCGCGGACGGGCAGATCGCGGACCGCGCGCTGCACGTGGACGGCAAACTGCAGCAGGCGATCCCCGCCGGGTGCGATTCGTGCCACGGGGGAGCCGGGGTCGCCGCGCCGCCCGCGGACCTGGACGGAGGGGGTGAGACGACGCTGCGCGGGGTCGGCGCGCACCGCTCGCACCTGGAGGCGAAGGGCGGGGTGGCCGAGCCCGTCCCGTGCGGGACGTGCCACAAGGTGCCGTGGACGCCGCTCGCGGAGGGGCACCTGGACGGGAAGGTCCTGGTCGCGATGGGCGGGCTGGCGAAGGAGGACGGCGCCGTGCCCGCGTGGGACGGGGAGACGCTCCGGTGCGCGGGCACGTACTGCCACGGCGCGACGCTCGCCGGGGGGAAGGCGACGGTGCCGCACTGGACGGTGGTGGACGG
>VGRB01000391.1 GCA_016875475.1 Deltaproteobacteria bacterium | reverse complement strand
AAAACGCCCGGGCGTGCGTCACCTCCCCGATGTCGTTGAAGACGAACTCGAATTCGCGGAGCACCGGATCGACTTCCCCCGTGACCTGGCCGTGCCCGTCGTGCGCCCATTCGTGCCGGACCGTCCTGCTGACGCGCTTCGGCCTCGTCGTGCCCGCGAGCGTCGCGGCGTCCGCGACCTCCTTCTCGTACTCCAGCGCGGTCGCGACCTTCGGTCCGGCCTCCGGGAATCCCCCCCCCGCCGGCAGCGCACCGAGCGTCCAGGTCCGCTTCACGCCCGTCGGATCGGTCACGACCACCCCGCTCTCGTCGCCGCTGTCCACCGCGACCGTCCACACCGCGCCGTCGGACGCCCGGGCGTAGGTGCCGGTGCCGCCCGTCCAGCCGGGCTCGGTCGCGCTTCCCAGGCGCTGCTCGACCACACGCCCCGCGTCGTCGTAGGACACGCTCATGGACGGCCTGTCGACGGGGTCGCCCGGCTCGTACACCGCGGCGAGCCGGTTCCTGTCGTCGTACTCGTAGCGGGTGGTCTGGACGACCTGCTGCTGCGCGCCCGTCTCATCCAGGAACCGCCGCCCGACGCGCGTCAGCCGGCGCCCGGTCAGGTCGTAGCCGTACTCGACCTTCCGTCCGAACGGGTCGACGATCTCGGAGATGCGCATCGGCCCGATCGAGGCGCTCCAGCTCACGGTCCACGCGCGGCCCGAGGTGTCGATGATCCGGGTCAGCCGCCGGGTGCGCGTCCGCGGGTCCGGCGCGCCCCGCCAGACCAGCTCCACCTCCTGGAACTGCGGGTCGATGATCCGGACCAGCTTGCCCTCGCAGTCGAAGACCCGGCGCGTCCCCCCCGGGTCGGCCAGCTCGTAGAAGCGCTGATCGAAGGCCGCGAGCTCGGTCTCGGACGACGCGCTGCCCTCGCGCGGGTGGAACGGGTGCACGTCCCTGGCCTGCTGGTCCGGCCCGGGCTTCAGGGTGAACGACCTCAGCGTCGCGTACATGCCCCTCGGGCTCAGGTACTCGACCACGTCCGCCACGAACTCGCGGGCCTCGAGCGCCTGCGCCGCGTGGTCATAGACCCAGTAGTGGTAGCCCCCCGCGCCCGCGGCGACGAAGGCCACGTCGCGCGAGATGCGGGTCGACGCCGCGACGCCCGTCGGGTAGCGGAACACGTGGACCAGCCCCGTCGCGTCCTGGAAGGCCAGGTCCACGGGCGACTCCGGCGTCTCCTCGACGAGCTGCTCCTCGCCCGCGTCGAAAGGCGCGAGCCGCTGGTCGAAGCCCAAGGCCCAGCCGCCGAGGATCCCGCCCTCGTCGGGCACGTGCGCGCTGCGCCAGGTCCGGGTCAGGGCGACGCCGGGCCCGAGGGTGTCCACCTCGTGGTCCACCTCCTGGCGCACGAGGCTCCGGTCGTGCAGGAGGACGCCCTCCGCATCCGTGGCCGGGGAAGCGAGCGACGGCTGTTCCCACGGCTTCGGCACCGGCCGGCCGAGGCGGGCGTTGCACATCCGGAAGACGCCTTCGCCGTCCAGCCGGCAGGCGTCCGGGTTGTTCACCGCGACGGTCACCGTGCGGACCGCCACCACGTCGCCGTCGGCGTCGTAGACCACCACGGTGATCTCGACGACGCCGCTCTCCGTGGTCGTGACCTCGACGCTCCCGTCCGTGGTCTTCACCACGCCGTCCGCGTCGTCGTCGCCTTCGAGCGTGGCCCCGCCGCCCGTGACCTCGACCTCCTGCGCCGCCCCCGAGGGCGTGACGACGAGCGTGAACGCGTCGCCCTTGTCCACGGCGGCCACGGCCTCGCCGTCCTTCATGGCGGTCGCCACGGGGTCGTTCGCGGGCACGGCCCACAGGGCGCGCGAGGCCCCGGGCATCCCGTAGTCCGCGCACTCCTTTTCGGGGAGCACGCCCGGAGTGGTGTCCGTCGCGTGTTTCGCCTCGATCCGGGTGGGGACCCGCAGGGTGACGAGCTTGCGGTCGGTCGGGTGGCCCGGCTTGTAGAGCACGTCCCACTCGTGGCACTCGTAGTCGCAGGTGGCGTCGTCGGGCTTCCCGCCCGCGAGGCACCGGACCGCGTTGCCCCCGATCGCGAGGTGCCCCGCCGCGCCGTCCCAGGTCTTCGGGCACTTCGAATCCGTGCCGGGGCAATCGACGCACACCCAGGCGTCCACGTCGTCCCTCTCGAAGGAGAGGCCCAGTTCCACGCCCGGGCTGCCGGCCGGGACCTCCGGGACCTCCCAGAGCCAGACGTTCGTGTATCCCTTGCCGAACGCGAGGCCGCCGCCGTGCGGCACCCACGCGCGGATCGCCTGCGGCCCGCCCTTGCCGATGTCGCCCCGGGTCAGGAGCCCGCCTCCTGGCAGGGGCAGCAGGTCGCGAACCCACGACGGCGGGAGGTACGGGTCGCCGAGGGCGTAGGTCTGGCCTATCGGGTCGCGGGTCTGGGACAGGACCTGGGGCAGGCCGCCCAGGTGGCCCACGATCAGCCCCGAACGGAAGTGGTAGACGTCGTCGAAGAACACGTACCCGGTGCTGGCGCCGGCAACGAACCGCGGCCCCCCCCCGGGACCCTCCAGGGCCTCGCCGACCAGGGCGCCGCCGCTGCCCCCGAACGGGAACGCCCGCACCTGCGCCGGCCCGAGGTCGCCGGCCACGTTCCGGACGTTCGCGAAGCTCCCGACCACGTAGCCGAAGCCGTCGAGGGCGGTGGCGTCCGCGTACGTGTCGAGCGCCACGGCCCGGCCGTCGAGCAGTTCGGGTGACGCGCCCCCCGGCGGGAAGAGCACGGTCCGGGCGACCACGATGTCCTGCACCGGCTCGGGGCAGGGCGGGTAGTAGCAGTGGGCGGGCGGGCACTCCAGGTTCTCGTAGTTTGCGTCGAGCATGCAGTCGCGGCACGGGCACTTGTCGCCCTGGGGCAGGGGCGGGCAGCCGGCCCCGCACGCGGCGGCGAGGTCGATGCAGGCGGCGTCCCAGCTCCGGAAGCAGCAGAGGGGGTCCTGCTGGCAGACGCACGCCTCCAGCGCGGGGTCGGAGGCGCAGCCCCTGCCCGGCCGGCAGCACGCGTGCTGGCCCGGCGGGACGGGGAACTCGGCCTCGCAGACCGCCTTGTACTTGTCGGGACAGAGCAGGGGGTCGTCGCCCGACTCGGAGAAGGCGTACGGGGTCCGCATGTAGTGCTTCAGGACCGCCTTGCATCCCTGGTCGGGCGGGGGCGCCCTGCCGACCACGACGGCGCGGTAGACGTTGGCCGGGCCCTGGTCGAGGGCGAGCACCACCGAAAGGACGCCGTCCTCCGCCCCCTGGTCGTCGTCGAAGAGCAGCCCGAAGACGGGGGAGAAGACGCGCAGGCGCGAGCGGGCGATGGTCGGCGGGTCGTCCCCGCACGCCGGGTTCGCCGCGGGATAGACCTCGCGGCCGATCGTCCAGACCCGGCCCGCGTCATCGACCGCGACGTCGTCCACGAGGTACGGCAGGCCGGTGTCCGGGAGCTCGACCTCGATCGCCGTCAGCGACTGGCCGGATGCGGGCAGCGGCGCCCGGAAGAGGCGGCCGCGATACGAGACGAGGAAGGCGCCGTCCCGGTCGATCGCCACGCGCGGGTCCGCGCCCCCGGCGCCGCCCGACCCGGAGGTCTCCGGCAACAGGATTCGCCACTCCGTCTCGCCGGTCTCCGGACGGACGCCGAGGAGCCCGCCGCTGAAGACGGCGAGCCACCGAGCCCCGTCGCGGGACTCGACCTGGAGCAGGTCCGACGCCTTGACCCCGTCCAGCCGGTGCTTGGCGGTGACGGCCGGGCTCGACGGATCGAGCCGGTAGAGGTCGGTCCAGGTGCCATCGCTCGCGACGTGGACGTCCGAGATCCATACGGCGGCATCGGAGCTGGTGGCCAGGTCCCAGTCGCCCGCAAGCCCGCACGTTCCGGCGCAGCTCACGACCGACTTGCCCTTGTCGCCGCACTTGACCTTTGAGAAGAACGGGATGGGGCCCGTCTCCTGGTTGTACGGCGTGCCGCCCGGGTCGCGGACCAGCCTGTATGCGTCCGCGAGCCCCCCGTGCCGCCAGGCGTCGAAACGGCGGCCGGTCGCCTGGGGCTTCGGGCCCGAGGCCAGCCGGACCTGGCAGGCGTCGCCGATCCCGTCGCCGTCCGCGTCGGCCTGGGTCCCGTTGGGCACGAGCGGGCAGTTGTCGCCCTTGTCGCACACCCCGTCGAGGTCCTGGTCCGGGCACCCCGCGGCGTCCGGCGCATCCGGCTTGGGGGCGTCCGGCGAAGGCGCGTCGCCCGGTGCGTCCGGGCCCGCGGCGTCCGGCGTGTCCGCGGGTGCCGTATCGGTGACGGCCGCATCCGGGCCGCCGGCGTCGGCTCCGACCGGGCCGGGCGCCCGGCCGACGAAGCCGTGGCTGAAGTGGCCGACCAGGGCCGTGACCTGCGCGCCGGAAACCGCGCCGCCCGCCGCATGGAACCCCGCCGGGCCCTCCCACCAGACCGTGGGCTCCACGCCCGGCGAGGGCAGGAACCACAGCGTGACGACCGCGGGCCACGCGAAGACGAGCCCGTCGGGCTCGAACCGGGTCAGGCTCGACATCGGGAAGTGGCCGGCGCCCGCCACGTCGGGCAGGCGCGTCACGCGGATCGTCACCGTCTCCGCGAGCGCCCCGGCGGGGATCAGGATGCGTGCCCCCGCGACCTCGACCTTCCCGCCCTCCGGGCCGATCTCGGCCTCGGCGGACGAGGGCACCTGGGGGAAGGGCTCGGGCCCCCCGGCGTCGGGCATCGCCGCGTCCGCGTCCCCGTCGCCCGGGTCCGTGGCTCCGGGGTCCGTGAACTCCGGCGTCGGGTCGGCGGCCGTGTCGGAGGCGCCGGGGTCGTCCGGGGCTTGTGCGACGTCCTCCGCTTCCGGCGGTACGTCCGGGTCCGGCGGGCCCTCGGCGCCCGGGGCGTCCTCTCCCTCCGGCGCCTCTTCCACGCCCGTCTCGGTGTCCGTGGCGTCCTCGGGGGGCGACCACTCCTCGTCCGGGAGATCCCGGCCCTCCGCTGACGGGTCGGGCGCGACCGGGACGTCCGGGTCCGGCGCCGTGCCCCCCCCC
>VGRB01000390.1 GCA_016875475.1 Deltaproteobacteria bacterium | reverse complement strand
GTGCGAGGAGAACCTCTACCCCGCGATGGAGGACTTCAAGTTCGACGTGCTGGTCGGCGAGGGCGCCCACGCGCGGTCCATCAAGCTGCCGCTCAAGCGCTTCACCCTGATCGGCGCGACGACGCGGACGGGCCTGCTGACGTCGCCGCTGCGCGACCGCTTCGGCATCGTGGAGCGGCTGGACCACTACCCGGTCGAGGACCTCGCGGCCATCGTGCGGCGTTCGGCGGTCATCCTCGGCGTGTGCCTGACCGACGAGGCGGCGGACGAGCTTGGACGGCGGTCCCGCGGCACGCCGCGCATCGCGAACCGGCTGCTCAGGCGCGTGCGCGACTTCGCGCAGGTCGAGGGCGACGGCACGATCACGGTGGGCGTGGCACGATCGGCGCTCGACCGCCTGGACGTGGACGCCTGCGGGCTCGACGCGATGGACCGCAAGTACCTCCTGTGCATCCTCGAGAAGTTCGGGGGGGGGCCGGTCGGCGTCGAGACCCTGTGCGCGTCGCTCTCCGAGGAGCGCGACACGATCGAGGAGGTCTACGAGCCCTACCTGCTCCAGGAGGGCTTCATCCAGCGCACGCCGCGCGGCCGCATGGTCACCCCGCGCATGCTGTCGCACTTCCACCGCGAGGTGCCGCCCGGGCGGTCGGGGCCCCTCGGCATCTGATCAGTCGATCGCGGACTTCAGGTGGGTGCTCCGGATCGCGGCGAGGCCGCCGTCGATCCAGGTGTCCATCTCGCGGGTGAGCGCCGCCATCTCGCGCGTCTGCGGGACCTGCCGGAGGCGCTCGTAGTGGGTCCACGAGTCGAAGGCCATCATCTCGGTGAACTCGTTCGGGTGGTCGTCGTCCTCGTAGATCTCGAACCAGACGCACCCGAGGTCCATGCCGTTCTTCGCGATCGCCGGCGCGGCCTCGAGATAGGCGGCCCGGTGCTCGTCGCGGATGCGGTAGGACTCGAGGACGAGGAAGACCATCCTGGACCTCCGGTTCGGGGGGCGGGATCAGTACAGGGATCGGCCGCCGTCCACGCAGATGACCGTGCCGGTCACGTGGTCGTTTCCGTCGCACAGGAACCGCACGACGCGCGCGATGTCCGCCGGGTCGCCGATCCGGCCGCGCGGGATCTGCGAGATCACCTTCCGGCGCTGCGCGGGCGTCTCGTCGTCGCGGAACAGGACCGTGCCGGGGGCGACGGCGTTCACCTGGACCTCGGGGGCGAACGCTTTCGCCATGGCGCGCGTCATCATCTCGAGCGCCGCCTTGGACACGCAGTACGGGACGAAGTTGCGCATCGGCCGCTGCGCCGCCACGTCGGTGACGTTCACGATCTTGCCCGAGCCGGACGCCCGCATGATGCGCGCCGCGTGGACCGAGCACAGGTACGGCGCCTTCAGGTTCACGTCCATGTGCAGGTCGAGGTCGGCCTCCGACAGCTTGTCGGGGTTGGTGCGCTTGAACACCGCGGCGGAGTTGACCAGCACGTCGAGCCGGCCGCACTCCGCGCGGATGGCGTCGAACATCGAGGCGATCTCGGACGGCTCCCGCAGGTCCGCGCGCACCGCGAACGCGGAGGCGCCCATGTCGCGCGCGATGTCCACGACCTCGCAGGCGTCCGCGGCCGACGTGCGGTAGTGGACGGCCAGGTCGAACCCGGCCCCGACCAGCTCCAGCGCGATCGCCCGCCCCACGCGCCTGCCCGCGCCGGTGACGAGCGCGACGCGCCTGTTGAAGTCGCGTTCCATGCCGGGCGAGGTTACAGCACCAGGCACCAGCCGTCCAGCCGGAACTGGACCTGGCCCCCCAGGAGATCGATGTCGCCCCAGAGCCAGTAGTACTTGCCCGGCTGAAGGGGGGAGCAGACCTTGGCCAGCGCGCATTGGGCCGAAGCGGTGTCGCAGTCGTCGTCGAAGTCGCACTCGGTCCCCTCGCAGCCGACCGCGAGCCCCTTCCCGAGGAGCAGGATCGGGAAGTCGAGGTCGCCGGCGAACAGGGGGGCGAAGCACTCGTTGCAGCAGGGGGTCTTCGCGGGGCAGGACAGGCTGGTGCACGACGGGGCGCCCGCCCGCACCTTGGCCTCCAGCTTCACGTACAGGTGTCCGGTGAACAGGAGCTGGGTCAGGACCTCCGGGAGGTCGAGCGCGCCCTTCTCCGAGCAATCGGACACGGCCTCGCACGCCACGGTGCCGTCGCCGTCGAGGTCCACGCACGACTCGCCCGGGCCGCACGGCTCGCCCGCCTCGCCGCACCCTCCGGGGGCGGGGCCGAACTCCTTGACCCAACTGTCGTTCTGTGGGGCGCCCAGGTCGGACATCCCGATCTCGAACGGCAGGACCCCCCCGACCTCGGCCCAGCAGTCCGAGGCCGCGTCCGCGGGGCCGGGCTCGAGCACCATGGCGTCCGAGAGCAGCACGAAGTCCTGGCCCGCGCGGGCGTCCCCGGCCGGCGCGCCCGGGTCCGGCGGCGCGTACGTGCCGGCTCCCCCCGCGCCCGCGGCGTCGCAGCCCGCGACGGCCATCGCGAGCAGCACGATCGGCAGCGACTTCGAGCGCACACCGGCCTCCCCGGCGCGGATCCCGGCCACATCCTAGCGGATTCCCCCCTCGGTCCGCCAGTTCGCGCCGGCCTCGGACGCAGGGTTCACACCTCGAGGACCACCTTCCCGACCACCTCGCGCGCCTCGATCATGCGGTGCGCGTCGGCGATCCGGTCGAGCGGCAGGACCGCGTGGATCACGGGCTTGTACTCTCCCGCCGCGGCCATGCGGAGCACCTGCGACAGCTCCCAGCGGGTGCCCATCGTGGATCCGAGCACCGACAACGACAGGAAGAACACGCGCCGCAGGTCGATCGCCGGCGCCGCGCCCGCGGTGGCGCCGCAGGTCACGAACCTGCCGAAAGGCTTGAGCATCTTCACGCCGGCCTGGAAGGCGCCCGCGCCGACGGAGTCGATGACGGCCTCGAACGACACCCGGCCCAGGCCCGCCTTCAGCGTGGCCTCCCAGTCCGCGTCGCGGCCGACCACGACGACCTGGTCCGCGCCGAGCGCGGTCACGGCGTCGCGCTTCGCCTCGCTCCCGACCACGGCGACGACCGTGGCGCCGGCCCGCTTCGCGAACTGGACCGCGGCCGACCCGACCCCCCCCGCGGCCGCGGTGACCAGGACGCGCTCGCCCGACCGGACCGCGGCGCGCGCGTGCACCATGTGATACGCGGTCAGCGGCGCGAGCAGCGACGCCGCCGCCTGCCGGAACGACAGGCCCTTCGGCTTCGGCAACACGTGCGTCGCCGGGACCGCGACCAGCTCGGCGCAGCCCCCGTCGCGCGACTCGCCCAGGATCCGGTACTCGCGGCAGCGGACGTCCTCGCCGCGGAGGCACTCGTCGCACCGGCCACAGCTCGTGAACGGCGCGGCCACGACCTCGTCGCCCGCGGACAGGCCGGGCACCCCGCCGTCCTCCAGCACGCCGACGACGTCGGAACCCGGGATGATCGGGAGCGGGAACCTGTGGCCCGGCACGCCGCGCCGGACCCACGTGTCCAGGTGGTTCAGCGCGGTCGCGCGCACCCGGATCAGGACCTCGCCCGGCCTCGGCCGCGGCGGCTCGACCTCGGTGACGCGCAGGGTCTCCGGTCCACCGTGCTCGCGAACGACGACGGCCCTCATCGCTCATCCTCCATGACGGGTTTCACCGTGTCGGCGGGGGCTCTCCTGCTCAGACCGAGAGCAGCGCGAGGCCCGCGGCGACGGCCGCGACGCCGTCCGCGCCGGGCGCGCGCCACGCCACGCTCGCCGAGGCGACCAGGGCCGCGACGAGCGACGCGGGGAGCGCGGCGGCGGGTGACGCGGCCTCCGCGGGGCCGAACGCGACCAGCGCGGCACGGCCGATCAGGACCGCCGCCAGCGCGAGCGCGACCGGGACCACGCCCGCGACGGCCGACCCCGCGGCGGGATCGGCAGGCTGCTTCCGGATCACCGAGAGGACGGCCAGGGCCGGCGCCAGGAGCGCGATGGCGATCGCGATGCCTCGAGCCACGGGCGCGGACGTCGAGCCGGCCGCGTCCAGGTCGTGCCGGAGCACGCTCACGTCCATGGCGATGCGCGGGAGCACGTCGTGCCGGAAGCCCTCGAGCAGGTCCGCCGGGTCGGCGCCGATCGGGATCCGAAGCGCCGCGTGCGCGAGGACCACGCCGCCCGCGATCGCCCACAGCCAGGCCGCCGCGAGCACGGGGCGCCTGCGCGGACCCGCGCCGGGGCGCGACGCGATCGCGGCGATGCCCGCCAGCGCGGCCGCGGCCGCGAGCATGGTCAGCGCGAAGGGGACGACGAGCCGGACCGCGACCCGGAGCCGTCCGATCCAGGGGCCCACGTCCTCGGGCGTCGAGACCTCGACCAGCCAGGACGCGGGTGCGCCCGCGAGACCGGCGCCCGCCTCCACGACGAGCCGTCCCGGGCCCGCGAGCGGCGACGCGGCGAGGAACGCGCCGGACGCGAGGATCGCGACCGCGAGGGCCGACCGCGCGACCGGGTCGGCCCGGCGCGCCCCCCGCGCGGCGACGAGGAGCAGGGCCAGCGCGGCCGCGGCGACGAGGATCCGCGCGGCCTCGGCGGGCCAGGCGGGCAGGGCGCCGCCGTCCGGGACGATCGCCGCGGGACGGCGTGCGAGCACGCGAATCGCGCCCTGGTCCCCGGGCCCGGCGGCGGGGAGGTGCGCGACCAGGCGACCGTCCGCGGCGCGCTCGAGCGCGTAGGGACCGGCCCCGGTCGCCCCGAAGAGCAGGGTGCGGTTCCCGGCGGCGCCCGGCAGGGCGTAGGGCGAGCCCTCCTCGACGGTCTGGACCGCGGCCGCCCCGCCCGGGCCGGGGACCACGACCGACAGGCGCGTCCTGTCGCGCGCGGGCGCCGCCGGGGCCTGCGCGGACGGGACGAGGAGCCCCGCGGCCGCGGCGAGGGCGAGCGCCGCCGCCGTCGCCGCGGCGAGCCTGCCGGCGCGGAGAGGCGCGGCCGGGCCGGCCGTACGGGCCGCAAGGAGGTGCGCGGCGAGCGCGGCGAGCGCGATCCACGTCAGGATGCTCGTGCCGAGCGAGTTCAAAA
>VGRB01000389.1 GCA_016875475.1 Deltaproteobacteria bacterium | reverse complement strand
GACCTTACGACCTCGTCCGGAGTCAGGTAGATGCCGAGTCCCCTGCGAAGATCGGGTCCCAGGAACATCCGCAGGGCCGCACTTCGCACGTCGAACGCGACCGCGGAGAACTCGACGCCCGCGAAGAGGTCGTGGATGGCCAGAAGAGCCGCGTCCGACAGGCGGAGCTTCCGGTCAACCCACAAGTCCTTCGCGTGCCCCTGGAAATCCCTGAGATACGCCGCGAAGAGCCTCCGGATCGACTTCGCGGATTCGGAGTCGCCCATTCGGAAGCCGCCGTCCAGCGCAAGCGTCCGAGACAGCGGCACTCGCTGTCCGCGGGACTCGCTGGTCTGGCGAAACAGCAGGTACTTGAGCAACTCCTCGAACGCGTCCTGCGGCTGGAGGCCATCGATGTTCCGCATCAAGTTGTGGGCGTCGCGGTACAATCCGGCGAGCGTCGTTGCGGTCGTCATGCCGCCAAGGTAGAATGTCTTCTGATTGGGGTCAAGAAATATTTCTTGTGCCCCGGGTTCGCGCCCCGATCCGCTGGCGCGCGGAACCCTGCCGGATCGCCGGCACCGGGGGCCGGTAGCGCGTTGACAACAATGTGCCCCTCTGAAAGAATCCCAACGACGTTCCCGAAGGTACGAGGCGATGCTGAAGATCACGCTCGCGGAGAAGGGAGGCGCGGACAAGGAGTTCTTCTTCGAGGACGACGAGGTGTCCGTCGGCCGCGTCCAGGGCAACTCCATCGTCCTGGCCAAGCCCAACGTCTCGAAGCGCCACGCCACCCTGACGGTCCGGAACGGCAAGATCCTGGTGTCGGACCTCAAGAGCACCAACGGGACGTACGTCAACGGGCGCCGCATCGGCGGCAGCCGCGAGGTGGGCCCGGACGACCGGATCTACGTCGGGGACTTCACGATCCGCGCCACGGTCGGCGATCGCCCCGGCGATTCCGCGCCCGCGCCCCTGCCGCCCACGCCGTCCGAGGAGGTTCAGAAGCGCCCGACCGTCTCGATGCCCTCGCTGTCGATGGCCGCGGCCCTCCGGGACGTCAAGCCGATGCCGCCCATGCCGCCGGACGACGAGCTGTCCGTGGAGGCGCCGCTCGACCTCGACGTCGAACTGGACATCCCGGACGCGGCCCCGGCGTCGCCGGCCCCGATGACCGCGGTCCCGGTCGCGCCCGAGCCGCGGCAGGCCCGCCCGGCCAGGCACGCCGACAAGGGTCCGAAGCCGGTGTCCCCGGCGATGGCGGCCTGGCAGGGCCTCGAGGCGGAGTTCGGCGAGCCGGTCGCGGAGGCGGTGGAGGCGTCGTTCGACGAGGCCGTGGAGCCCGCGGACGCGGTCGAGCACGCCGGGGCCGGCGAGGCCCTCGGCGGCTTCGGGGTCGGGCATTCGGCCCTGTCGCGGGCGCGCGTCTCGGGCTTCGTCCGGCGCGCGGCGCGGAAGGGCGCCGCCGGCGGCGACGGCCTGATGGACGTGCTCCGCGCGGTCGCGGACGTGGCCGCGGCCGAGGTCTTCGCTGGGATCCCCCCGGCCCGCTCGGACTTCGACGACCGGGAGTGGGCGGGCCTGTCCGAACGCGTGATGCACGTCGTCGAGGAACTGAGGCGCGAGGACCGCATCCCGGCCGACGCCGACCCGTACGCGCTGACCCAGGACATCCTCTTCGACTTCGCGGGCCTCGGCCCGCTGGAGGAGCTGCTCGGCGACGAGACCGTCCGCGGCATCTTCGTGGACGGGCTCGACCGCATCTTCGTGCTCCGGGGCTCGCACACGGAACGCTCGCATCGCGGCTTCGTGAACGGCGCGACGCAGGACCGCGTCGTGACGAAGCTCCTCGGGCTCGCGGGCATCCCGCCGGAGTCGGCGGGTCCGAGGATCGAAGGCCGCCTCCCCGACGGGACCTGGGTGCTGATGCTCCGCCCTCCCGTCGTCACTGGGGGAACGGTGCTGGTGATCGAGCGCCTGTCGGGTGGCGCCCAGACCCTCGACGACCTGCGCGCCGCCGGCCTCCTGAGCGCCGACGCGGCCCGCGCCGTCCGGGCTGCGACCGCCGCCCGCCGGAACCTGCTGGTGTGCGGCCCGCCGCGGTCCGGCAAGACCGCGTTCCTGAACGCCGTCCTGCGGCAGCTCCCCGCCACCGACCGCGTCGTGCTCGTCGAGGAGCGCCGCGAGCTGTCGCTGGCGCAGCCGGACGTGGTCGCGCTCGACCGGGACGCCCTCCTGGAGGCCGGCGGCGCCGACCTCGTGCCGCGCCTCCACCCCGACGTCGTCGTGCTGTCGGACCTCGCGGCACGCGACGCGGACCTCCTGCTGAGGCTCGCGATCGGCGGCCAGAGGGGGCTCATGGCGAGCCTCGTCGCGGAGTCGGCCGACGAATGCCTCCGGCGCCTCCAGATGGCGGCCGGCTTCGCGAACCCCGCGATCCCCACGGAGACGATCCGCGCCGCCGTCCTGCAAGGGGTGGACGTGATCGTGGTCATGGGGCGCCGGGCGGACGGGCGCTGCGCCGTCGTCGAGGTCGCCGAGGTGGACCGGGCGTCGGGCGCGTGCGGGTCCATCGCCCTCTAGGAGTCGAGTCATGGCGTCCAAGGGCGCGTACACCCTGGTCGTGGAGGACCGGTTCGGCGCGCTGACGGACGACCCCACGTTCGATTCCGGCGAGCTGGTCGTGGGCCGCAGCCGGCAGTGCGACATCGTGCTGCCATCGGAGAACGTCTCCCGCCGCCACGCGCGCATCCGGTCGGGCGCCAGCGGGCTGCTGATCGAGGACCTCCAGAGCGCGAACGGCGTGTTCGTGAACGGGCGCCGCGT
Organism: Deltaproteobacteria bacterium; assembly: GCA_016875475.1. Taxonomy (GTDB): domain Bacteria; phylum Myxococcota_A; class UBA9042; order DTJE01; family DTJE01; genus VGRB01. Next base: position 2,302 of record VGRB01000389.1, on the reverse strand, counting down.
GTTCGAGCCGCTCGAGCTGGCGGACCAGGACGTGATCCGGCTCGGCGACTTCCACCTGCACGTCCACGGCGGCCGCAAGGCGCGCGACGAGCGCCCGGTCTATGTGCGCCTGGTCGGGACGAACCTGACCGTGGCCGAGCAGGTGTTCGAGATCACCTCGACGACCACCCTGGTCGGCCGCGGGAAGGACTGCGGGCTCGTCCTGGTGGACCCGTCGATCTCGCGCGTCCACGCCCGGGTCCTGGTGCGGGCGGACGGGACCGTGCTGGTCGAGGACGTCGGGAGCGCCAACGGCGTCACGGTGAACGGGCGCAGGGTCAAGGTCTGGCAGATCGCCGGCGGCGACAAGCTCCGGTTCGGGAACGTGGAGTTCCTGGTCGAGATCCCGACCGGGAACACCGTCGAGACGCCCCAGGTCAGCGGGCTCTTCCGGCGCGTGGGACGCAAGGTCGCGTCGAACCTGCCGTGGGTCGTCGCGGCCGTGTGCGCCGTGACCGTGGTCGTGCTCCTCGCCGTGTTCGTGCCGGACTACGTCGGGCGCGACAGGACGACGCCGCAGGCCGCGCCCGTTGCCGCGGAGCCCGCCGCGGGCGAGCACCCCGCCGCACCGCCCGGGTCCCCGCCCCCGCCCGAGCCCGCTGTCGCGCCCGCAGCGGGCGCCCCGGCCGCCGCGCCGGTCGGGACGGACCGCCTCGCTGCGGCCCGGAAGCTCCTCGCCGACGCGAAGGTCGAGGACGCCGCGCGCGAGGTCGCGATGGCGCTCGCGGCCGACCCCACGAGCCTCGAGGCGATCCGGCTCTCGAACCGGGTCGACGTGGAACGTTCGGCCGCCAAGGCGGTCACGGACGCGGACCGGGCCGTCACCTCGAGGAGGTTCGACGACGCCGCCGCGGCGCTGCTGCGCGTCCCGACCGAGTCGGTGTTCCACGAGCAGGCCAAGGCGTGGCTCACCAGGCTGCAGCCCGAGTTGGACAAGCTCAGGAGGCGCGCGTGCCGGTCCGAGACCGCGGTCGACTGCGTGAGGCTCAAGGCGCTGGTCGCGAAGGTGCAGAAGACGCTGTGACCGCCTGCCCGCGATTGCGCCGGCTCCTGTTCATGCCTGCCCGGCCGCGGCGAGCCGCGAGAGCGCGCCGCGAAGCCCCTCGTGAAGCGCGCGGACCTCGTCATCGCGCCACTGCTCCTTGGAGTTGCGGACCCAGCTCGTCTTGTCCACGCGGTTGTCGAACCGCGCGACGGGCAGGTGCCACGAGCGGCCGTGGGCGTCGATCTTCACGGTGTCCGGACGGTCGGAGGTCTCGACCAGCCAGCCCATGTCGTCGCAGCCGTAGTCCTTCATCATGACCTCGATCGGAACCCCGTGGTGCAGGATCGAGCCGGGGTCGTTGGGGTCGGTGCGCGCGTAGTTCTTGCGGCGCGACTCCTCGGGCGTCACCCATATATAGAGGATGGTGGCCTTCTCGAGGATGCGGGGGGACAGGAGCGCCAGCGAGTACCGGTAGCCGAACGGCGCGTCGAGCGGCATCGCGGAGCCGTCGGCGCCGCCGCGGGCGAACTCGATGACGACGGTCCGGCCGTCGAGCGACTCCGGGTACTCGGCGTGCTTGTCGTCGAACAGCTTCTTCGCCTCGGCCTCGAGCCTGCCGGCCAGCGCCCCGCGCGTCGCGGCGGGCAGCGTCCCGAGCTTCGCCGCGGCCCCGGCCCGACCAGCCGCCGCGTCCATCCGGTCGAACAGCAGGCCCGCCCACGACGCGGCGGTCCGGACGCGCCTGGCCACCAGGTCGTCGTAGTCCTCGTTCAGCAGCTCGACCAGCGTGCCCCAGTCGCGCGGGTCCCGGAACGGCCGGTCCGCCGCGTGGAAGAACGCGCGCTCCCCCCCGAGCGCCACCAGCTCGTCGTCTATGCGGCGCATCATGTGCACGTACGGGTAGTCGTCGAGCTGGGTGGTCGGCCCCATGTGGAAGTCGTCGCGGCAGGCCGCGGCGGGCTGCTCCGCTAGGTACCGCCTGACCTCGGACTTGCCGGAGGCCGGGAGCGCAAGGAGCAGGACCGTGTCGAGCGTGCGGGACATCGGGGATCTCCTGTCAACGAGTCAATGGGGGAGGATGTCCGAAACCGGGGAGGAACGCAATGGGGGCCCGCACTGAGGAATCCCCTCATGATCGGCAGCCGAAGGGAGTCGGGGAGTTGCGTGCGCGGTGGGCGCCGGGCCGGCGGGCCTCACATCTGGCCCGCGGCCCGGCGCGCCCGGTTTGCGGGGAATGCCTCAGGGGCCCGCCGCCGCGCGACCGGCCCATTCACCCCC
>VGRB01000388.1 GCA_016875475.1 Deltaproteobacteria bacterium | reverse complement strand
GCAGAAAGCCGCTGCTCCGCGCTGGCGAGCAGTGCCCGCGCCTCCGAGCCGGACTCCGCTGTTTCCTGAACGACCGCGTTGCTGTAGAGTTCGCGCACCTGGGGCCTCCTTCGGGTATGGGTCAATGCAGTCCATACCTACCGCAAGGAGCCCCATCTTGTCACGAACAACCTTCGTGCAACACTTCGATATTGTTGACTATATGGATCGATCTGATCGATCGGCACCCATCTCGATACGGTAGGGCATTCAGATCCCGAGTTCGCGGCATGCCTCGTCGAACGGGATCGGCCTGTCGTCGGGGTCGGCCAGGCGGCGGCGGAACTCGGCGGCCTCCTCGGCGGACAGTTCCTCGACGGGGATGCCGGCCTTGTGGCGACGCACCAGGTCCCGACCGATCCTGACCAGCAGGACGGCGTCCTCGTCGGTCAGTCGATCCGCCAGCCGCTTCAACTGTGCCTTCGCAGGGCTCACGGGTCCGTCTCCGTGCGAACCGTCCGGCATGATCATAACGCCTTGACGCCGCTTCCGCCACGGGTCCGGCGGGACGATCGGTGCCGATCGGACCGGGGCGGCCCGATCACCGCAAGCCCTCGTGAGCGATCTTCCGCCTCGCGTGCTGCTGCCCGTCTGCGGTCATCTCCATCATGAGGAAATCACGCATCAAACGTCCCTGCTCGGTCTGCGGAACGTGGTTCGAGGCGGACCCGCGGACCCGCGGCAGCCAGCGCACGTGCGGCGACCCGGCATGCCGGGTGACGCAGAGGGCCAGGACCCAGCAGGTTTGGAGGCAGCGGCACCCGCTCGCCAAGGCCGCATGGAGACTGGAGGAGATCGCCGACGACATCGCGCGGGGCCGCGACGGGAAGGGGCGGACGGCCACCGACGCCCGGGAACCTGACGACGAAGTCCGCGATCGATCCGGGAAGGACGCGATCGGGGTCCAACCTGCCGTTCTATGTACACTTCTGGCGCGACTCCTCCCGGAATCCGGGAAAGACGCGATGCGATCGCAACCCGCGGTGCCTCCAGCGGAATCCGGGCGACTCCTCGCGGGAGGCGGGAAAGACGCGATAGACGCCTCGCGCATCCGGTGCGACGCCTCCTCGCCTCGCGCAAGCAGGAGAGGCCCGCGACCGTTCGCGAGACGCGGCAACTGCTGGCCGAGGCTGCGGAGCCTGGCACCGAGCCCGGCGTGCCGATGCCCGACGTCGTGGTCCGGCAGGGCACGACCGAGGTGCTGCGCGTGCCGCCGGTCCCGCCCGAGGTCGAGTCGGAGCCCACGAGCCCCCGCGCCGGGCTCACGCTCCGGGAGGTCGATCCCGAGGCCCCCGGGAGCCAGGGTCGGCATGCCCGGTGGACACGTCGCTGGCTCCCCCTTGCTCTCGCCGTCGCAGTCGGCACCGGACTCGTCGCAGCCTGGGTCTTGGCCGGCGACAGCGCGGAGGACGGCGGGCCGGCCGCGAGCGTCGCTCCCGCTGTCCCTGCCGCTGCCACGAGTCCTGCGCCACCGGAGGCCCGGCCCGCGACCGATACGGACCGGGTGGCCTCCGAGCCTGCGGGAGGAAGCGGACCGGCTCGGGGAGGAGGTGCTGGAGCGCCGGCACGATGCCTGGGCGCAGCTGCTCGCGACCTTCCGCGCCATCTTCGGGGGCCTCCGGCACGAGGACCTCTCGATGAAGGCCCGGGGCGGCGGCCTATTCGACCCGGACCGCCACCCGTTCCTGGAGGGCGGTGGCGCTCGAGGCGATGCGCGTGGCGCACGCGGAGCGCCGGCCTTGCCGGCTGTTCCTTTGGAGCGGACCGGACCAGGTCATCGAGCACGATCTGTCGCTCGATCCGGGGGGCATCGCGAGCCTGCTCGAGTTCCTGGCGTTGTCCTTCCGCGGCGGCAACGACGAGGAAGGGTTGTTCCGGCGCGTGCTCGGGCGGGTTCGCGAGGAGGCATGGAGCCGCGCCGACCTGCTGATTGTGTCGGACGGGGAGTGGCCCGTGCCCGGCGAGGCGGTCGAGGCGGTGAAGGCGGCCCGCGCGGACCTGCGCTTCCGGGTGCAGGGCGTGCTGGTCGGCAACGCGTCGAGCCCGGCCATGGACGCGGTCTGCGACGCGGTCGCCCGGTTCCGGGACTGGGCGGCGGTGGTCGGGTGAACCCGCGAGTCGGACCGGCAACATCGGGCAGCGACTACCCGGTCGGGCAGCCCGTTTGACCGGCCCGGGGGGTTGCGGGTAGGATGCGCCACGGAGGCCCGGGTGGAATACGAGCCGAATCCCAAACACCGCGAGCCTTGGCAGCGCGGTCGGCGGGGGACGCTCTGCCCGAACCTCGACGAAGCGGTGAGGCGGGAGCTGCTGGAGCACTCGGACCCGGATGGCGACGGTCCGGAGGCGAAGCGTTACGCGGTCCACGAGGGGAAGGCGTACTGCGCCAAGCCTCACGCCGAGGGGAAGTACCACGGCTGGCCCGTGAAGTGGCGTGAGGTGCCGGAGTCGATCTGGCGGCCGTGGCTCAAGAGCCGCAAGGTGACGAACAGGGATTTGAAGGCGAATTGGTGAAATGACCCCGACTGCGCTGAGACATGGGTCGCCTGAAACAGTGTCGATCGGGTTCGAGTTGGTGCCCGATCCGGACGAAGGGGCCGGTGCGACCTCCGTCGAGAGCGCGAGCTGGGGCCGATTGACGCTCACGGTGGCCGGGCATCCGCTCACCGCCTTCACGGATGCACTGGCGCCGTCGGAGCCCAGTCTCTCTGTCGCGTGGTATCTGTTGCCTTTCGCGGAGTGGCTTGCATCGCAATGGGACCCGCTGTTCCATGAGCAGGTCCTGCCGTGGATGGCGCGACCCGCGAGTCCCGCAGGCGACTGGTTTGAGACGTCCACGCGGCTGCTCCTCTTGCGCGATAACTCCGATTCCCTGGATCAGTTGGCCAAGGCCCAGGGGTGGTGGCGGCGGCACTCGTTCGATGCAGGGGCGGACGGCGGCGTGTTGCCGCGCGTCACGATTCGCCGAGTCGGTGACGACGTCGAGTTCTCGTGGAACAACCAGGACCGGACCGAGCTTCCCGAGGGCTTCCGGTTCCTGGAGTCCCGTGGAACGGCACGCGTTCCGGCCGACGAGGCAGCGCGCACGCTATTCGGCTTCCTTGAGGGGATCGCCGCTGCCTTGGCCAGTCGCCTGCCCGATGACCCCCGGACCATTGCGTTGTCCCGCCGGGTCGCTCGACTGACCGGCGACGCGAGCATGCCTGCCCGGTCGGCTTGGCTTCTCGGCTTCGGCGAAGATCCCGCGTTCCTCGACCGCATTCGATCTGCTGCAACACTGCCCCGGGCGGCGAGGGACAAGTGGGACGGTCTGGCCGCGATGCAAGGGAGCGTCGACCGGCTGATCGCAACGTGCAGTCCGGCCGCGCTGCTGTTCGCCTCCGTCGCACCCGACGTGTCGGCCACGGACGCGGGCACGCTTCTGACCGCGCTCTGGAAGGCGGAGCGAAAGCGCCCCGTGAGTGAGGCCATTGACGGGCTGGTTGCGGATGCACCGCTTCCCGACGACCGTCCGTACGTGGACGGGTATGCGCGCGCGTTGGCACTTCGTGACAGGCTGGACCTTGGCCACGAGCCGGTGGACATGACCAGTCTTCTCGGTCGGCTGGGGGTGGCCGTCGCCGATACCGAGCTTGAGGATCGGTCCATTCGGGGCGTCAGCTTCGCGAGCCCCGAGCACCGGCCGACAATCCTGGTGAACCGGAAGTCGCGGTTCGGCCGACAGCCATGGTCCCGCAATGCGATCCTCGCGCACGAGCTGTGTCACCTAATCCACGACCGGGAACGGGCCACCCGTGTTGCAATCGCGTCGGGTGCGTGGGCGCCGCGAGCCGTCGAAAAGCGGGCGAACGCCTTCGCGGCGATGTTCCTCATCCCCGAGACCGCGCTTTCAGTCCGAGGGACGGCGACGTTCACCGACGTCCGCAAGACCGCGGAGCGGTTCGGAGCGTCGTATCGCGCCGTCGCGTACCACTTCCTCCACCTGGGCTTGATCGACAACGACGCCATGGCGCGTGTGCTGGCGCGCATTCCCCGTCCCGAGCCCCCCGACCCCGAGTTGGAAGCCCTCGACTGAGCGACATCCCCTCCCGTCGCGTCCTGCGGTAGGATCGCCCCCGGTCCGCACCGGATCGAGGAGTCCTCATGGGTATTCCAAGCCCGGATCCCGGTCCCGCCGCTTCCGATCCCCCTCGGTTCGAACGCGATCCCCCTTTCCGGGTCTGAACGCGATCCCCGTTCGATGGGACAGCGCCGGTCCGCGTTTCCACGGACGCGGGTGGCAACGCGGGACGAGATGGGCGATCGCGAGCACTGGTGCGGTGCGACGCAGGTCTCGTCGATCTGGCTAGCATCGGCAGGTCGGAAGAGGTAGGAGATAACCCGGCGCCCGGAAAGGGGGATCGCGACCCCGACCGGGCTCGTTGCCGCCGTGCAACGAATCCCGATGGAGCCCAGTCGCGACGGAGATCCCACTCGAAGCTGGACACCGAACTGCACGACGAGCACACGAGCAGCCTGACGGGCCGTCGAGTCGAGTAGCCCGGGGAGGTCGCCCTCCCCGGGCTCTCACAGAACCGGACTTGTGGGTCCCACATCCGGCTCTTCGGGACGCCGGGGCGGGGCCGTCGCCCCTGCTCCGGCGCCGGTGATATCACCCGGGCTTGTCCCAGCACCAGCGCAAGTTGGACCGGGACGACAGCGCCCTCGGGGTCCAGTGCCTTCCACCGTTCCGCCAGTGACACGAGCCCGCGTTCGGCGAAACACGCGTTCCGCAATCCCCGGTTCTCCGGCGTCTCCACGGATGGGCCAGAAAGCGGAGATGAGCCGGCTGTCGGCCACGGCGGGCTCGTCTGGAGCCCCAATCCCGCCGGTTGCCGCCGAAAACCGCCTTCTCTCGGCCTCCAAAGCGGTCCGGAGGCGCTTTTCGCTGCTCGGGCCGATACGGGCCCATTTCGTTTCCAAATCGTTTCCACGGCCCGTTTCTGCGGTTCGTGGGGGGCAAGGAGACCCCTGAAACGCGTGCGGCTACGAACTGTTACCGGTCGGGGCGGCTGGATTCGAACCAGTGACCCCTTGACCCCCAGTCAAGTGCGCTAACCAGACTGCGCTACGCCCCGGTGTCGTTCAAAGCGGGCGGACC
>VGRB01000387.1 GCA_016875475.1 Deltaproteobacteria bacterium | reverse complement strand
TCGCCGGAACCGCTCGGCCCACGACTTCCTCAGGCGGGCGGCCTTCGCCGGCGGCATCAACAGGTGGCTCTCGAGAAGCGACAACTGCGGGTCGGTCGGTTGGAACATCTGCCCTCCACGGCAAGGCACCCAGCCCAGCCGCGACGGTGTATCACGCGCGCGTGCGTGCGCGCGAGCTTTCTACGAGGGCGTCAACTTTGCGGTCTGGGCCCGCATCAGGCCAGTCGTCTGCTTCGGGGAATGGTTGAGGCTGGCAGCCTTCGCCTCCACGGGACCAGGAAGGCCGCCTGGTACGAGCCGCGCTAGGCTTTATACGCGCGCTCATAAATCTTCAGCGCGCGCGTTACAAGTTCAAAGCGCGTCCATTCGGGAGTCCGCTCTCCCGCTCTCGCTCTTGCTCTTGTTCGCCTTCGCCAACGCAAAGGGAGCCACGTAAAATTCCGAACTTCGCAACGGGCGCAGACGCCGTCCGTGCGCCCTGGTAGCGCGTCCCGGCGTACAAGCGCCGAATCGCAAGGAGATCTCCACCCGCGGCCCGGCCGGGGGCGCGGCCGGGCTGTCAACCAAGAACGCCGCGGAGAGCGCGCCGGACGCTCTCGGAATCGCAGAACGGGTACAGAGCCGACCCAACGGTTAACAACGGGGGTCGGATTCCACCCCCGGTCGGAAAGACACCCCCGGCTGGCGGGATTCGCTCAGAGTTTCTGCCAGGTACGCCCGAGCGAGCCCTGCTTCACGGAGGTCCGTCCCTTCTGACCCCGCGGACCGGAGAGGAGCAACGTGTATACGGCGTCAGGTCTCGGCCCAGGCAGAGCGCGGACGGACGAGACGCGGCCGGTGAAGCCGAGGTACTGGCCCGCGAGCATCCTGACGGGCGTGCCCGCGGCCAGGATCGAGGAGGCGGTCCCCGCGCTCGGGGGCGGCACAGGCACGGCGCCCTGCGGCACGGCCGTGGCCGGCATCGCGGCAGCAGCCGTCGACTCCTCGCCACGCCGCCGAATAACTTTCGACGGTTCGCCAGCTGCAGCGTCCGTCCCGCGCAGGCCGCCCCCGGCCGGCGCCCAGGACTTGCCCTCGCTTCGATGGGCGATCTGCGTCCGTGCCCTCTGGCCAGCCGGCCCGGTCAGGACCGCGGAGTAGATCGCGTTCGGCACCGGACCGGGCTTCGGTGCGACGGCGACGATGTCTCCGAGGTACCCGGCGTACTTCCCCGAGAGCATGGTGATCGTGGCGCCCTTCACGAGAAGGTCGGACGTGACCGCCCGGGCTGCGGCTGGCGCCCGGGTCGCACGGACGGTGGGAGCCGGCGCGCGCCGCCTCAGCGGACGCACGGCCACGGGCTCGCCCGTCACGACCCAGGAACTCCCCTGCGACGCGTGCGCGACCTGGCTCCGCTTCCGCTGCCCCTCCGACCCGGTGATCACCACGGTGTACGTCCTGGCCGAGCCCTTGACGTGCGTCCAGCGGATGACGCCCGTCCACCCGGCGTACTTCCCGGCCTCGATCCGGATCGGCGTGCCGGCAGGAATGGGCTCCGGCGCGGCAGACCGCGTGCGCGCGGGCCTGGCCACCGGGGCACGGGGTCTCGGTGCCGGCACCTTGTCCGCAGCAGGCGACTCCACCGTCGCGAGGCCCAGCTCGCGCACGACCCTCTCGAACGCGCGCGGACCGGCATGCGCCCGGAGGAGGTGAAGCAGCCGGCTGACGAGCGTCGAGAGCCGCTTCCGCTCGGTTCCGAGCCGCTCGATCTCCCCTTCGATTCGTCGCTGTTCACCGAGGACGCGGTGCAGTTCGTCGGCGAGGATGGTCGCGGTGCTGATCCTGGCCATCAGTTGTCTCCCCGGTGTTTGCTCACTTGGAGGCCCACCAAACGGCCTCACGATGTCAAGGAACTGCGCGGTCGTCAAGGACTTACGCGTGGAGAGGGGTTACGAATGGCCCGGTACGTCACTCGAAGGCGTGCCCTGCTGCGGAGACGCAGAAGCCTGCGGCGCAGTCGCCGTATGCGCCTCCGCTCGGACGCAGTCGGTGGTCACGAACAGGCGCGCGCGCCCAGCGCCCGGCGGCAGCTCCGGACCGACGACGGGCTCACCCGCAGCCTCCCTCGAGGCGACCTCGCGATTCAGGCCCGTTTCGGGTTCAGCGGACATTCCCGCGCCTCCGATCCAGATACCACCGGAATCCTACTCTGCCGCTGCGACATGCTCGGCAGACCGGCGGGCCTCCGGCGGATCCTCCTGACGACGCCGCCGTCGCCGTCCGCGCCGGCTCGAACAACCCTTCCCCCCCGACCCCCGTGATGGATAACCACTCCTGAGCCGCCGTCAAGGGGTTTTCCCGACCGAAGACAAGGGACCGCCCCCTACGCCGAGGGATCTCGCCGCTCGTCCTTGTCGCGTTAGGTTCAGTGCCAAAAAGCCATTCCTATCGGCTGTTGCGACGGCAGGTTACGCCATGCATTTGGATTCTCTTGCCCCCCGAAAGCGTTGAGGCGATAATCCGCGAGGGCTCAGGAGAACTCAGCCAGGCACGCCTGTGCCGTCTGCGCGAGGAAAAGGCCGATGCGATTGACGCGAGTCGACATTGCGGATTTCCGCCTTCTCGGCGAGGTATCGATCCGAGCGAGCCACGAGGGGGGCTCGACGACGATTCTGGTGGGCACCAACAACAGCGGCAAGACGTCCGTTATCGAGGCTCTTCAGCCCGGGTTATTCGCGCCCTGGGCATGACGTAGATCAATATGCGGCACCCAACAGATGGAATACATTTCGCCTCGACGGCGGCCATCGCCAGCGCGGCAAGCCGCGCGTCGATGTCCGGGAGCCGGGCCTCCCGCGACGCCACCTCGTCTGACTGGCGCCCGATCTGGTCCTGGAGCACGGCCCGGGACGTCCCGTCGCGGCAGTCGTTCAGCATCCGGACGAGACGGCCGATTTCAGCCTTCCCGCCCTCGATGCGGGCATGCACCGCCCGGCGCTCCGTCTCCAGGCCCTCGCGCTCGCGATCGACCTTAGCCTGAATGGCCAGCAGCACGTCGGCGGCCAGGGCGCGGCCGGCGGGTCCGGACGTCGCATCGCGGATGCGGGCGACAACGAACTCCTCCACGGCCTGCGCCGGGAGCGGGCGCGACGGGCACGCCTCAGCACCGCGCTTGTCGCGCGTCACGCACCGGTAGTAGCGGTAGGTCTTCCCGCGCGCGACCCCGGACGCGGGCGTCAGCGCCGCGCCGCAGGAGGCGCACCGGAGCAGGCCGACGAGCAGGTACTCGTGGCTGCGGACCCTCGCCTCCGGCTTGGCCGCGTCCCGGCAGCCGCCCAGCAGGCCCTGTACCCGCTCCCACGTCTCGCGCGGCACGAGCGCCTCGTGCTCGCCCTCGTGCAACTCGCCGCCGTACGGGATCAGCCCGGCGTACACCGGGTTCCGCAGCATCCGGGCGACGTGGTCCTTGCGCCAGCCCGGGCGCCGGGCGTTCTGCGTTCGCGGCAGGTACCCCTTCCGGGTCAGCGCCCGCACGACCCAGAGCAGGGAGCGCGCGGCGAGGTACGAGTCGAACGCCGTCCGGACCACCACGGCCTCGGAGGGGTTCACGACCAGCTTCCGGTCGTGGACGTCGTAGCCGTACGGGATCTGCCCACCCGTCCACTTCCCGCGGCGGCGCGACGCGGCGATCTTGTCCCGCGTCCGCTCGCTGATCATCTCGCGCTCGAACTCCGCGAAGGACATCAGCATGTTCAGCGTGAGCCGGCCCATCGCGTTCGCGGTGGAGAAGTTCTGCGTGACCGAGACGAACGCCACCCCGCGCTGGTTGAACTGGTCCATCACCCGCGCGAAGTCGAGCAGGGACCGCGACAGCCTGTCCACCTTGTACACGACCACGACATCGATCCCCCCGGCCTCGATGTCCGTCACGAGCCGCTGGAACGACGGCCGCTCGAGGTTCGCGCCGGTGAATCCCCCGTCGTCGTACGAGTGCGGCATCGCCTGCCACCCGAGGTGGGCCTGCGACCGGATGTACCCCTCGCAGGCCTCGCGCTGGGCGTCCAGGCTGTTGAAGTCCTGATCGAGCCCGGCGGACGTGCTCTTCCTCGTGTAGATCGCGCAGCGCTGGACGACGGGGGCCGTCGCGGCGGCGCGGCCGGCGGTTCGCTGGATCGCCATCACGCCACCTTCTGCGCATCGCCAGACCGGGACGCGAGGCCGAAGTACCCGTAGCCGTTCCAAGTCGTCCCGGTGGCCTTCATGCGGGACGCGATGGTCGCCTACCTCCGCGACCAGGAGGGCGCCGAGGCCGACCGACTTGCGCCGCGCCTTCTTCGCGACCCGCGTGTCAGACTCCGTCGCCGAGTCCACGTTGGCCGGGTTGAACAGGGCCGTTTGTGGAGGGTTTCCTTCATGCTCGACAGGATCGAGAAGTCGAGCGATTCCCAGGGGACCTGACTACGGCCACCGGCCCCTTGCCGCCAGCGGATCCGAAGCCCGGAAGGTGCGGTAGGATTCAGCGGTCGCGTCCTGGCCGTCGCTCCCGGGAACCAGGCGAGGTCCAACTGATGCCCGATCGCGCCGATCTGCTGGAGGAGGCCCACCGACTTGAGGAACGCCTCGCCGAACTCGCCCGGGAAGAGGATCTCGTCAGAACCAGCCTCGCAGGTGTACGGGAGCAACTTGCAGGGTGGGATCTCACGCCGCCCCCGACATCCCCAGCCAGGCCCGCTCTGACGAGCGAAGCGAAGGTCGCGCTGTTCCGATCCCTATTCCGAGGCCGCGAGGACGTTTTCGCACGCCGATGGGAGGGGAAGAACGGCAGGTCCGGCTACGCTCCCGCCTGCGCGAACGAATGGGTACGAGGGACATGCCGCAAGCCCGCCGTGAAATGCGGCGACTGCAGCGAACGGGTGCTGCTGCCGGTTACGGACGCGGTCGTACAGGGCCACCTGCTTGGGAAGCACGTGGTCGGCGTGTACCCGCTCCTGCCCGACGAGACGTGCTGGTTCCTTGCGGCCGACTTCGATGGCCCGTCCTGGCAGGACGACATTGCGGCGTTCCGCGAAACCTGCCAGGGAAACGGCCTCCCCGTGGGGATCGAGCGGTCGCGCTCCGGGAACGGAGGGCACGCGTGGTTCTTCTTCGAGAAAGCGATCCCGGCCATCGCCGCCCGGAGGCTCGGCAGTCTCCTGTTGACCG
>VGRB01000386.1 GCA_016875475.1 Deltaproteobacteria bacterium | reverse complement strand
GGGGGCGCGGCTCGCCCCCCTGCCCGCCGCCCCGCGTTGCGGGGCGCGGGCCACCCCCCTTGCGCGACCGCTCTGCGGTCGCCGAGCGCGCCGCGCCTCGGCGCGGCGCGCTCTCCCGCGCTGTTGAAGACGGTGCGCGTGCGCGGGTATCATGCCCCCGGGGCGCGGTCCCCCGGGTGGAGGTGCCGATGCGGTCGAGAGCGGTTCCGTTCGTGCTCGCGATGTGGGTCGGCTGCGGCGGGACGACGGCGCCGGGCGGCGATCCGGCGGGTGGCGACGCGGAGGACTCCCGGGCGCTCGACGCGGAGACCGGGGAAGGCGGGGACGCCGCGGGCGAGCCGGCCGCGGACGCCTCGCCGGACCCGGAGCCGGTCGAGGTCGCGGACACGCCGGCGGAGGCGGACGCGGGGGGGTGCGGCGGCAAGGGGCCGTGCGGCCAGGGCGAGTCGTGCCGCCAGGTGATCGGCGACGCGGGCGCCATCGAGCCGACGTGCCTGGCGGAGGACGGGCTGCTCTGCCTGCCCTGCTCGAAGCACGTGGATTGCCGGCCGGGCGCGATCCGGACGAACGACCTGTGCGTCGAGACGGCGGCGGGGGCGGGTTTCTTCTGCGGGCGCGGGTGCTTCGCGGATTCCGACTGCCCGGACGGCTACGCCTGCCGCGAGGCCGGGACGCTCGATCGCCTTCCCGCGGCGCAGTGCGTCCCGGCGGGCGGCGAGTGCGCCTGCTCCGTGCCGGCGATCACGGAGGGCCTGTCCACGGCCTGCGCGGCGGTCAACTCGCACGGGACGTGCGCCGGGAAGCGGTCCTGCGTGGCGTCCGGCCTGACCGCGTGCGACGCGCGGACCCCGGCGCGCGAGAAGTGCGGCAACCAGGTCGATGACGACTGCGACGGCGACACGGACGAGGCCGGGTGCGAGGGCTGCACGGTCTTCTTCTTCGACGACGACCACGACGGGTACGGCGTTGCGGGCGACTCGAAGTGCCTGTCGAAGCCGGAAGGGAACTACACGACCGAGGACGCGGGCGACTGCGACGACCACCACCCGGGCGTGGGCCCGGCGTCCAAGGAGATCTGCAACGGGTTCGACGACGACTGCGACGGCGTGACGGACGCGAAGGACGCGGAGGGGGTGGAGCCGCTCGGGTGCCTGATGCTGTATCGCGACGCGGACAAGGACGGGAACGGCGCGGTCGGGAGCGCGCGGTGCCTGTGCGCGCCGTCCGGGCTCTACACGGCGGACGACGAGGCGGACTGCGACGACTCCGACCCGGACGTCCGCCCGGGCGCGTGGGAGTCGTGCAACGGGCTCGACGACGACTGCGACGGGCTGCTCGACCCGCCCGGGTCCACGGGGTGCTCGATCTACTACCTGGACAAGGACTTCGACCTCCAGGGCTCGCCGGGGCAGTCGAAGTGCCTGTGCGGCCCCGCGGCGCCGTACACCGCGCAGATCGCGCTCGACTGCGACGACAACGACCCGCTGGCGTTCACGGGGGGGACGGAGATCTGCGGGAACGCGCCCAAGGACGAGGACTGCGACGGGCAGAAGGACGAGGTCGGATGCCTCGCCTGCGTGAACTGGTACTGGGACGCCGACTCGGACGGGTGGGGCAAGGCCGACAGCTTCAAGTGCGTGGTGTTCCCGGAAGGCATGTACAAGGCGCCGCGTGGGGGGGACTGCGCGGACACGGACAAGAACCGCAACCCGGGCGCGGCCGAGAAATGCGACGGGGTGGACAACGACTGCGACGGCGAGAAGGACGAGGCGGGCGCGGTCGGCTGCAAGTGGTACTGGCTGGACGAGGACGGGGACGACGCCGGCGTGTGGACGGCGCCCGCGTGCCTGTGCGCGCCGTGGGCGCCGTGGAGCGCGACGATCGCCGGGGACTGCGACGACTCGGACCCCGAGGTGGGACCCGAGGCGCCCGAGCGCTGCAACGGCATCGACGACGACTGCGACGGCGAGACGGACACCGCGACCGCGGGCCCGCCCTCGGACTGCAAGCCGTTCTACCGCGACGGCGACGGCGACGGCTGGGGCGCGCCGCCGGGCCGCTGTCTTTGCGCGGCGACCGCGGAGCACCCGGTGGAGAAGGCGGGCGATTGCGACGACTCGGACGAGGCCGTCTTCCCGGGTGGCGCAGAGGCGTGCAACGGCCGGGACGACAACTGCAACGGGGCCACGGACGAGGCGGACGCCGCTGGCTGCACGCCGTACTGGCAGGACCTCGACGGCGACGGCTTCGGGGGCGCGACGGCGCCGTTCTGCCTGTGCGCGCCGACCGGCAAGCACACCGCGCCGGAAGGCGGCGACTGCGACGACGGTCAGCCGTGGACATGGCCGGGCAGCCCGGAGCGCTGCAACGGCGTTGACGACGACTGCGACGGCCAGACCGACGAAGGGGCGTGCCTGTAAGTCCTCCTGCTCCGCGCTCCCCGTCCCCCGCCGGTTGACGGCCGCTTCTCCCCGAACGACAATCCTTCCGGCAGCGAGGAGGACGACATGCCCCCGACCGTCACGACCACGAACCGGACGACGCGGCCGGCGGTGAACCGGACGACCCCGGCGCCGCGCACCACCACACCGACGACCGCGGCGACCGCGGCGCGGGACAGCGTGCGCGGCTCGACCTACGAGGCCGGATCCCGCCATCTCTCGCCCGCGGCCGAGTTCGGCAACACGCTGTGGACGAACTGCCCGGGCGGGATCGCGGTGGCGGTCTACGACACGGGCGACCCGGAATTCGGGGCGCGCGCGAAGGAGTGGGCCGCGGGCATGAACGCGGTCGGTCCGAAGGCGAAGACGATCGCGGCGGGCGAGCTGGCGCTCGGCAAGGCGATCCCGGCGAGCAAGGGGCTGGCGGGCCTGCTGGGCGACCTTCAGGGCGCGGTCAACGCGAGCGTGGACAAGGCGAAGCGGCCGGATGGCGTGGACGCGTCCGCGGCGGGTCCGAAGCAGGTCAAGACGCTGGCGCTGTTCATGCACGGCACGCCGAGCTGGCTCGGGATGGACGCGTCCACGAGTAAGGACGACCTCCAGGCGTCGAGCGTCGGGGCGACGATCAAGGGCATCTCGTCGTTCCTCGCGGGGGACGTGAACGTGGTCCTGTACGCGTGCGGCGTGGCCCGCGGCGAGTCCGAGAAGCAGGACTGGTATGCCGGGACCATGCACGGGGGCGGGGCGGACTCGATGGCGGGGGCGATCCGGGACGCGCTCGTGGACGAAGGCAAGGACAAGGCGACCGTGTTCGGCCACACCACTTCCGGCCACACGACCCGCAACTTCGCGATCCGCGGGTTCGAGGCGGCGGACGGGAAGGGGGCGCGCGGCCACTCGTTCGTGGCGCAGCACGTGTGGAGCTGGTGGGAGCTGGGTCCGGCCGAGGTCCTGGCCGAGATCGCGAGCCGGGGCCACGCGGTGCCGGACGCCCGCAGGGCGAAGATCGAGGGGGCCGTGCGCGCGTCGGTCCGGATGTCCCTGTACGCGGTCAACTCGTCGGCCAACTCGACGAAGTTTTACCAGGGGAAGAACCTCGCCGAGATGGCGCCCGTCCATCCCAAGGAGGTGGGCGCGATCGTTCGCGAGATGTGGCTGAAGAAGTGGAACGACGCGGCCGACCCCAAGGGCAAGGCCGCGCTGGCCTCGTCGATGATCAAGGCGCACGGGCTCAAGAAGTCGGCGTAGCGGCACCTCCCGGCGCGGCGTCCGGCTCGCCTCCCGGCGCCGCGTCCGGCGCGGCATCCGGCGCGGCATCCGGCGCGACCTCCGGCGTGACCTCCGGCGCGGCATTCGGCGCGGCATCCGGCGCGGCGTCCGGCGCGGCATCCGGCGCGGCATCCGGCGCGGCATCCGGCGCGGCGTCCGGGGCGACGTCCGGCGCGGCGTCCGACGCGGCGTCCGGCGCGGCATCCGGCGCGGCATCCGGCTCGGCGTCCGGGGCGGCATCCGGGGCGACGTTCGGCTCGGCATCCGGCGCGGCGTCCGGCGCGGCGTCCGGCTCGGCATCCGGCGCGGCGTCCGGCGCGGCGTCCGGCGCGGCATCCGGCGCGGCATCCGGCGCGGCATCCGGCTCGGCGTCCGGCGCGGCGTCCGGCGCGGCATCCGGCTCGGCATCCGGCGCGGCATCCGGCGCGGCGTCCGGCGCGGCGTCCGGCTCGGCATCCGGCGCGGCGTCCGGCGCGGCGTCCGGCGCGGCATCCGGCGCGGCATCCGGCGCGGCATCCGGCTCGGCGTTCGGCGCGGCGTCCGGCGCGGCATCCGGCGCGGCATCCGGCGCGGCATCCGACGCGGCGTCCGGCGCGGCATCCGACGCGGCGTCCGGGGCGACGTCCGGCGCGGCATCCGGCGCGGCATCCGGCGCGCCGGCCGGTGCAGCCATCGGCGCGGATGCCGTCGGGCGCAGCGTGATCTTCAGTATCTCCCCCCGCTTCCAGAGCCGCATCCGCGGCCCCCACGTGCCCGCGCCGCGCGTGACGACGACGGGCATCCCGCCGACCTCGTAGCGGCCCTCGATCATCGGGTTCACGCGCTCGGCCGCGTACGAGAACGGCCAGACCTGCCCGCCATGGGTGTGGCCGGAGAGCACGAGGCCGACCGGGTTCCCGCTGCGCGCCCCCGCCGCCGCCACTCGTTCCGCGTCGCCGGGCCGGTGGGAGAGGAACGCGCCCGGCGCGCCCGGCGCGCCCGGCGCGCCCGGCGACCTTCCGGCGAGCGCGCGGTCGATCCGCCCCGGGTCCTCGCCCGCGACGTGGTGCCACGCGTGGTCCACGACGCCCGCGAGCACGAGTCCGGTCGTGGCCTCGACCCACTCGTCCGCGAGCACGCGGATCCCGGCGCGCCGGAACAGCCCGGCGGCCGCGGCATGTCCCGCGTGCGCCTCGTGGTTCCCGAGCACCGCGAACGTGCCGAGTGCCCCCCCCGGGGTCGCGAGCCGGCCCGCCCCTCCGCGGCCGCGGGGACGCGAGGCGACAGATCGACTGCCCCGCGACCGCATCGGACCACTTCGACGCGCTTCGACGCGCTTCGACGCGCTTCGACGCGCTATTGACTTCCCCGCGGCCGATGCTAGGATTCGCCTTGCCTTGGCGGCTGGGCGACTAACTCAGCGGGAGAGTACTACCTTCACACGGTAGGAGTCACTGGTTCAAATCCAGTGTCGCCCACTTCCGGATCCCACGAACTGATTCA
>VGRB01000385.1 GCA_016875475.1 Deltaproteobacteria bacterium | reverse complement strand
CCGGCGCCGGTGAATTAGTTGAAAAGGGCTGGAGGGTGGGCCATAATAGCTTGCCCTGTTAGCCGGGCAGGGGATTCCGGATGTTTGGCGCGGTGTTGCGGGCGATGATGGTGCTCGGGGCGGCGGTGGCCTTCGCCGGCTCCGCGCTCGCCCAGACCACCCCGGCGGCGACCGGCGAGAAGGCGTCGGCGCGGACGGGCGGCAAGCGCAAGGTCATCGAGATGGACCCCCTGGAGGTCATCGGCAAGGTGCAGAAGCCGCACGTGTTCTACGTGATCGAGCGCGGTGACCTGAAGTACCGCGGTCTGCCCATCGAGCGCAGCCTGCTCAAGGAGGTGGAGGAGTCGGTGAAGCGGCCGCCCTTCTGAGGGCGACCTTCCTTTTTTGGGTTGAACGGCGTGCGAATCGTCGCGCGCCGGGCCGGCAGGCTTAGGAGGAGCTGACCATGAACGTCATTTCCGAAGCGTTTCGCGGCGACGACGCAATCTGGATGTTCCTGATCCTGGCGGTGTCCATCGTTTCGCTCGCGATCATCATCGAGCGGTTCGTGGTCATCTACTTCAAGTACAACATGAACGGGCCGCAGTTCTTCGCCCAGATCCAGAAGCTCGTGATGCAGAACAACATCGACCGCGCGGTGAAGCTCTGCAACGCAGCGGCCGAGAAGGCGCTCGCCCGCGTGCTCAAGGCCGGCCTGACGCGCGCGAACAAGAACGAGCTGGAGATCGGCAACTCGATCGAGGAGACGACGCTGGAGGTCATCCCGGCCATCCAGAAGCGCCTGTCCAACCTGCCGGTCCTCGCGAACGTCGCCACCCTGATGGGCCTGCTCGGCACCATCGTCGGCATGATCGGCGCGTTCCACGGCCTCGGCTCGGTGTCGGCCGACAAGCGGCAGGAGGTCCTCTCCGCCGGTATCTCGCTGGCCATGTACGCGACCGCGTTCGGCCTCCTCGTCGCCATCCCGTGCCTGCTGGCGCACATGTGGCTGAACAACAAGGCGCGCATCATGATCACCGAGGTCGACCAGTACTCGACGAAGCTCCAGAACCTGCTGGTCTCCCGTTTGCGCGGCGGCCTCGCGGCTGCCCCGGCGGAGGAGCGGCCGGCCAACTGACGCTTCAAGCGCGCGAGGCCCTCCGGCCGTAGATCCCGGGGTGCCTTGGAGGTGACCGATGCCTCTGCCGAAGTACCTGGACGACGAAGAGGACGACGGCTCCGGTTGGCGTTACGCCGACGTCGATCTGAAGCCGATGATGTCCATCGTGTGCGTCCTGATCCCGATGCTGATGTTCTCGTTCAGCTTCTTCGAGATCAAGGTGCAGCCGGTCGGCGCGCCGAAGGTCGGCTTCATGGGCGGGACCGCCAAGGGGTCGGGCACCGCCACGCCGGAGGAGCTGAAGGCCCCCCTGAACCTGACCGTCATCGTGAACGAGAGCGGGTTCCGCATCAAGATGACGCAGGAGGTGGTCGGGCCGGACTCGGACCAGAAGATCGACAAGAAGACGTTCTCGACCGCGGACGGCGAGAAGGTCGAGGACTACGACTACCCGGAGCTGTACAACCGGCTGGTCGAGATCAAGAAGAAGTTCCCCGAAGAGACCAGCGTGAACGTCGGCGCCGAGACGCACATCACGTGGGAGGTCGTGGCGCGCACGATGGACGCCACCCGCAGCCTGCTGAGGAAGGAGAAGTACACGTCGCTCGACGAGTACACCAACGCCTTCGAGCAGATGGACGACCAGGGCAAGCCGAAGCGGCTGTTCCCCAACGTGGTCTTCGTCGTGGCGGAGTGACGAGGAGGGACCTGAATCATGGCTGACGACCGCGACGAGAAGGTCGGCGACGGGACCACCGAGAACATGTCCGCCGCGGACCTGCTGGTCCAGATGCGGCGCGAGGCCAAGGCGGCCGCCGTGAAGGCGGAGCGTCGGAAGGTCGAGCCGTTCCAGTTCGGCTTCACCTCGCTGCTGGACGCCCTGGTCGTGCTCCTGATGTTCCTGCTCGTGACGATCAGCGCGGACCCGCTCAACGTGAAGATGGACGAGCGCCTCCTGCTGGCGCGCTCGACGTCGGACTTCGAGCCGAAGGACGCCATCCCGATCCTGATCAAGAAGGGGTTCATCGCCGTGGACGACAAGGAGGTCGTCCGGGTGGACTGCAAGATGCAGGGCGGCGTGTGCAGCGACGCCGACGTCCAGAACCGCACGAAGTGCGACCAGAACCCGAAGCAGTGCACGGCCGACGAGCGGAACCGGTTGAAGACGATGAGCTTCTTCGTCGACAAGTCCTACAAGGAGGACGCCGACGAGAACAGCTTCCTGATCGTGCCGCTGCAGAAGGCGCTCGAGGAGCTGGTCAAGAGCGAGCAGGAGGAGAACCGCGAGCTGAAGCGCGAGTTCAAGGGCCTGGTGAACATCATCGCGGACCGCGCGATCCCGTTCCGGCTCATCGCGGAGGTGGTCCACACGGCCGGAACCGCACAGCTTTCGAACATGCGGTTCGCAATCATCAAGGTCAGTAACCGATAATGCGGGGGTGGAGGCCGCGCCGAAGCGGATGCGGCCGGAGGAGGATGCCATGAGGAAATCGCTTCACGTCGCGGTCTTCCTGGTCTCGATCCTCGCGCTGCCCGCGCTGGCCGGACCCCCAGCCGCCAGGCCCGTGCAGGCCCTGAGCCCGGAGCAGCTCAAGGCCATGTCGCTCGAGCAGATGCTCGAGAGCGGCGAGAAGATGGTCGGGGACATGAAGCGGAAGTCGGAGGACGTCATCGAGGCGTTCGCCGAGGCCCAGAAGGTCAAGGATTTCGTGCGCATCAACTGCGTCAGCGAAACCCTGACCACGATCAAGGGCCTGATGCGCCTGTCCGAAGAGAACATGATGACCCTGAAGATCCGCGTGATCGCGCGCGATCGGAACGGGGCCGAGCACGAGTTCGTGAAGCTCACCATCGCGAGCGGCAAGGTGAGCGACATGCACGCCCAGGCCAAGGGCTGCGGCGGGCCGGCCGGCGAGACCATGTTCGAGGGGTCGCCGCTGGTCGAGAAGCGGTTCGACAAGGACCTGCCGGTGGAGGAAGGGAGGAGCGGGCTCGAGGTCGTGGTGATCGTCCTCAACCCGCCGCCGTCCGCCACTCCGTACTACTAGTCGCGAGGGGCCAGTGGGCTTCGCGACGCGGTCGCGGACGAGCCGGATACGCGGGCTTGTGAATACGGCCGCCATGTGGTACAAAGCGCAGGTCTTGAGAGTTCGTGGGTCGTGCCGGCAGGAGGGAACGCCGGCGGGGAGGGGTTCTTGACGATCAGAGGCATCCGCGGCGGGCTGGCCGTGCTTGCCGTGCTGACGGCCGTGCCCGCCGTGGTCCGTGCCGATACGGGGCTGGCGCTGCCCCCCGTCTCCGACGACTCCGTGCGGGGCTTCCGGTTCGGCGAGTTCGTCCTGGTCCCCATGGTCGGACTCGAGGGCCGCTACAGCCAGAACGTGTTCCGCGAGGACTCTCGCGAGTCGCCGGCGGCCGCGGGGGTGATCACGGTCCGGCCCGGCTTCCGCCTGCACAACCCCGAGCCGACGATCGTCAAGCTGACCTGGGACGGCGCGGTCGGCTACAGCCACTGGTTCTCCGACGACGCCGGGGCGCGGGCGCAGGGCAACCTGTCCGCGGCCACCGCGCTCCGCGCCGACATCCTGCCGCGGTCGGTGGTCGGGCTGTTCGTCGCGGACCAGTTCGTGCGTGAGATCCAGCCGCGGAACTACTCCTCCACGGCGACCTACGACCGCAACCACAACCACGCCGAGGCCGGCCTCCAGATCCGGCCGGGCGGCGGGGCGCTCCAGATCGCCCTCTCGTACGGGTTCGACTTCGACCTGTACGACGAGTTCGAGGACGGCGACATGATGGCGCACCGCGCCCGGCTCCTGATGACGTGGGACTTCTTCCCGAAGACCACGCTGCTCATCGACGGGGACTGGCGCTACATGACGTGGGCACACGAGCGGGCCGGGTTCAGGACCGACTCGATGCCGCTCCGCGTGCAGGCGGGCGTGAAGGGCTACGTGACGAAGAAGTTCGCGCTGCTGCTCAAGGGCGGCTTCGGCAAGGGCTTCTACGGCACCGGGCCCGAGTACCAGAACTTCATCGGCGAGGTGAGCGCGGGCTTCAAGCCGACGCCGTTCACCGTCATCGACTTCGGGTACGCCCGGGACTTCACCGACTCCTACTACGCCAACTACTACGTGGGCGACGGCGCGCACCTTCGTTTCGGCCAGCAGCTCTGGGGCCGGGGGAACCTCGACCTGAACGCGCGATACGCGTACGTGCAGTACGCCCCCTGGACGCCCGCCGCGACGGACGGGGTGGCCGCCGTGAGCACGTCGGACCGTCGCGACCACGCCGTGAGCGCGACCGCGACCGCTTCGGTGTCGATCCTCCGGTACCTGTCGCTCAAGGCCGGATACCGGCTCGAAGGCATCTTCACGGACTTCCAGATCACCGCGGCCGGCGCGGGCGCGTCGCCCGACTACGGCGGGTTCCTCGCGCACCAGGTCTTCGGCGAGCTGAGCGTCCTCTATTGATCCGCAAGGCCCACACGACCTCGGCAATCGTCCTGGCGGCGGCGATCTGCGCCGGGTGCGGCGCGCACTCGCCATACGACCCCGACCTCGCGGAGCTGGTGAAGGCGTCGGTCGCCGCGGCCGCGCTCGGTCCGGGCGACGTGGTCGAGGTGCGGGTGTATCGCGAGCAGGAGCTGTCCGGGCTCTTCCAGGTCTCGCCCGACGGGACGATCGACTACCCGCTGCTCGGCACGCGGCGCGTCGACGGCCTGACCTCGTCGCAGCTCGCGAGCCAGATCCGCGACGGCCTGCGCGACGGCTACCTGAAGGAGCCGTACGTCACCGTGACCGTGAAGGAGTTCCTGTCGAAGCGCGTCTACGTGCTCGGGCAGGTCGAGAAGCCCGGCACGTTCCGTTTCGAGGACGGCATGAACGTGATCCAGGTGATCACGCTCGCGGGCGGCATCACCAAGTCCGCGCGTCCGAACTCGACCGTGGTCACCCGCGTCGAGGGGGGCAAGGAGACCCGGCTCGTCGTGCCCGTCAAGGACATCAGCGAGGGGCGCGCACGCAACTTCCAGCTCCGGCCGGGCGACATCGTCTTCGTGCCCGAGTCGATCTTGTAGCTGCCCGGTCCCTCTGCCGATTTGCCGA
>VGRB01000384.1 GCA_016875475.1 Deltaproteobacteria bacterium | reverse complement strand
CGGCACGCCCCTGAGCAGCACCTGCCCGTCGCCCGCGTCCAGGTCCGCCTGGCTCACGGTGCCGGCCGCGACCTCGGCGCCCGCGCCGTCGAGCAGGCGCCCGACGAGCCACGACACGTCCGCGGGCAGCTTCCCGGTGCCGGTGCCTGACGAGACGCACCCGGCCGCCGCCTCGGGCGCGAACACGAGTCCGAAGCCGGCCTGGTCGAGACCTTCGTCGGCCTGTCCGCCGCACGCCGCGCAAAGGACGGCGAGTGCGACGGCAGGCAGCGGTCGGAGGGCGGTTCGAGGCATGGGACCTCGCGGGATCACTCGGGGTTGTAGTAGACGGCCGAGACGTCCTGGGGCACCGGGGTCCCGGGCGACGCGAGGCCGCCGACCATGAACACGCGGCGCGTGGCGTCGAACAGCGCCAGGTGCCCGTAACGGGCCGCGATCATCGACGGCGTGCGGTCCGCCACCACGACCGGCGTGTAGTACTGGTCGCCCGACACCGGGTCGGTCTGGACCGTCTCCATCACGACCTCGGTCGTGGAGAGCGGCTGCCCGTTCGCGCCGTACCCGCCGGCGATCAGGATCGCGTTGCCGTCCATCAGCACTGCGGTCGCGGCCCCGCGGGCCTCGCCGGGGCAGCCGCCGTCGCACGTCAGCGACAGGCTGGCGTTGAACGCGCCGTGCTCCTCCCAGAAGATGTCCACGCGGTCCGTCGGCGCCTTCAGGCCCTTCTGCGTGAACCCGCCGATCACGTAGACGATCCGCTGGAGCGGCACGAACACGGACGAGTGGAGCGTGCGCCCGCCGCCCGGGATGCCCCCCGCCGCGCCCTCGTCGAGCACCATCTGCAGGCCGTCGGGGGTCTGGATCGGGCCCGTGTACGCCTCGGAGTAGTCCACCACGCCGCCCACGTCCTCGCCGCCGACGAGCACGAACGCGGGACTCCCCGGGTTGCCGGTCGTCGCGCGGTACCCGGGCAGGAACGTCATCGTGTGGTTCCACCGGGCACGCTCGCCGGCCAGCATGCCGTGGCCGACCGCGCCCACGTCCGGCACGTAGAGGTCCCAGTAGCCGCTCGCGATCGCAGGGTCCGCGTAGCCGCCGGCGAGGAAGATCACGTCGGACCCGGCCGACGCGAGCGCCGCGGTGAACATCGCGCGGCCGGCCCCGCCGGGCAGGTCGGTGGTAGCCGCGAACGCCCCGCCGGCCGGGTCGAACAGCTCGACGCTGTTGGACGGCTTGATCGCGCCCGCGACGCTCTCGAAGCCCCCGATGAGCGCGACCCGCCCGTCCGGCAGGCGGACGGCCTGGTGGAACGCGCGGGCGGTCTTCATCTCCTCGACGGGCGCGAACATCCCGATCTCGGGGTCGAAGATCTCGGCGTCGGCACGGACGGACGCGAGGTCAGCCGGGCCCGTCAGCCCGGGGCCGCCGGTGACGGAGGGCGAGCCGCCGCCCGCGATCAGGATGCGGCCGTCGAACAGGAGAGTAGCGGTCGCGCCGACGCGCTCCGGGACCCCGATCAGCGCCGGCTGCGGGTCATTCCCGGGCTCCGGGGGGGTTATCGGCCGGGAGAAGGAGTTCGTCGGGCTGACGAACACGTTGACCGATCTGGCCGCGTCGCCCGAGAGGATCTTGCGCGGCACGGTCCGGCCGCGGGAGACGACCACGTCGCCGGCGACATCGTCGTGGGCCACGACCCGCACCGTCACCTGGCGGCCCGGGCCGTACCCGAACGAGGGCAGCGTCGCGCGCCGCATCGAGATGGGCACCTCGATCCGGCGGCCCCACGGGTCGTCGTCGCCGGTGACCGAGATCCACAGCGACTGCGCCTCGTCCGGGAACGCCGGGCGTTCCTGCCCGTCCACGACGTTGCCCGCGACCGGCTGCACGAAGACGTTGAGCATGTCCGAGGTGCTGCCCCCGTCGCCGCACGCGGCGAGGAACGAGGTCAGCAGCGCCAGCCATCCGATCGTCCAGAGCCTCATGAGCCCGACCTCCGTTCCAATCCACGCCCCCGCCGGGGGGACGATGCGCGCTACCACGTCACGGCCCCGCTGAAGCGGTCGCCGCTGCTCCCGCCGCGAGTCAGCACCACGGCGGTGGCGGTGGCGGCGCCGGCGGCCACGACCCCGCCCACGATCGTCCAGACCCACCACTGCTTGTACCAGGGCTTCCCGGCGCGCGAGCCGCCCGAGCCCGCGCCCATGTCGATCGGGAAGTCGGCCGGGATGTCGTCGAAGCCGCCGCTCGGGCCGGGCATCGCCGAGGGCCCGGGCAGGGCCACCGGAGCCGGGGCGGGCGCCGGCGCGACATACGCCGGGACCGGGGCCGGTGCGAACGCCGCCGGCGCGGGTGCGGGGGCCGGCGCGACGTACGCCGGGACCGGGGCCGGGGCGGGTGCGGGCGCCGGCGCGACGTACGCCGGGACCGGGGCCGGGACCGGGACCACCGCCACGGGGACCGGCGCCGGACGCGGCCTCGACGCCACGAGCGAGTAGATCGCGGGCTTCGCCTTCACCAGCCGGTCCTTCGGGAACGCGGTGACCGCGACCGACAGCCGCGACTCGAGGTCGAGCAGCGCGATCTGCAGGTTGCCGAGGTCCGTGTCGATGATCGCCGGCTCCACCGAGGCCAGCTCGCCGCTCTGCGCGTCGAACAGGAACAGGCCGAGCTGGAACGCGGTCTCGGACCGGGCCAGGTAGAGCATCAGCACGTACTCGGCCATCCACTTCTCGGCCGCCTTGCGCGCGACAGCCTGGAACTTCCCCCCCACGTACTCGCCGGTGCGCGCGTACCACGCGATCGGGCGGTCCGTGTCCGGCTCGGTGCGCTTCGCCGCGGCCTTCTCGGCCTTCGCGACGCGCGGCTTCAACCCGAAGTCCGCGGACGTCTCCCTGTCGCCGGTCGTCACGAAACGCGACTGCGGCACCATCCCGTCCGCCACCACGCGAACGAAGTGCCGACCGCGCGGGAGGCCGTCCACGGCGGCGGTGCCCTGGCCGGCGAGCCGGCCGTCCACATAGACGGCCGCGTCCTCCGGGGTCGCGCGGACCGTCAGGCGGCCGCCGGTCCTGACGCGCGCCTTGGCCGCGTCGAGGGCCTTGGGGAACCGCGTGCCGAACTCGGCGCCGGTCGGCGCGACCTGCGGACGGAGGGTCACGAGCTTGTTCAGCGCCCCGCCCGCCTCCTCGGCGTAGCCGCCCTCGATGAGCCCGACCGCGATCCAGAGCAGCACGTCCGCGTACAGATCGAAGTCCTCGAGGTCCCCGAGGTTCTTCTCGAAAATGCCGGACGCCTGCATGAGCGTCTGGAGGCCGCGGTCGATCCTGCGCGCCTGGATCGACTCGCGACCGGACGTCCCGAGCTTCGCGGCCCGCTCGATGGCGGGGTTCGGCGGCACGGGATCCGGCGCCCTGGCGGGATCCGGCGCGGCCGCCACGACCGGCACCGGGATCGGGGAAACCTCGTCCCGCGGGAGCGCGATCACCCTCACCTTGGGGTCGATCTCGACGAGGGCCTTGAAGTACTCCTCGATCCGTCCCGGGACGCCTTCCGGCACGTCGTCCGACCGCTGGACCGG
The DNA here is from genome assembly GCA_016875475.1 of Deltaproteobacteria bacterium. Lineage (GTDB taxonomy): Bacteria > Myxococcota_A > UBA9042 > DTJE01 > DTJE01 > VGRB01. The sequence continues at coordinate 1,646 of VGRB01000384.1, read as the reverse complement.
CACGAAGAGCACCTTCGCCGCCTTGCCTGCGGGCTGCTGTGCCGTCGCCGCGGCGGGCCACGCGACCGTGGTCGCCAGGAAGGCGCACAGCACCACCGGGCTCACCACCCGGCAGGTCCTCTGGAAACGGGCGAGCATCTTGCGAACCTCGTTTGTCCCGGACACGAACGCCGCGGTGATCGGGCCCGCCGCGAGGCGCCTCCGTCCCCTCCGGGTGCGGAGCCGGAGATTTTTACCACGATCCTACGCGGGCGCGCAACCGGAGATTCCCGGTCGTTTCATGCCCGTACCCGCCCCGTCCCCGTCCCCGAACCCGAGCCCGAGCCCGAACCCGAGCCCGAACCCGCTCCTGCCCCTTCCCGGATTCCTCCGGGGCACCCCCGCTCCCGCCTTCCCCCCGGACAAAAAACCCTTGACAACCCGCCGTTTCCGGGTACAGTTGCCGACGACTTTGGCCGGAAGGGACGTAGCTCAGTGGGAGAGCGCTACCTTGACACGGTAGATGTCAGCGGTTCAACTCCGCTCGTCCCTACAAGGCGTTGCAGCGCCAGATGATTGATCCGGCGCGCGTGCCCGCACTCATTCGCAAGAGGAGCGCGTGGTCGTAGAGGACAAGGACGTCCGCATCAACACCCGCATCCGCGCGCGGGAGGTCCGCCTGATCGGGGCGGAGGGGCAGCAGGTGGGGGTTGTCACGCTCGGCCAGGCCCTCGCGATGGCGGACGAGGCGGGGCTCGACCTCGTCGAGGTCGGCGCGCAGGCGGTGCCCCCCGTCTGCCGCATCATGGACTACGGCAAGTTCAAGTACCAGCGCAAGAAGCGGCAGGCCGAGGCCAAGAAACGCCAGGTGATCGTCCAGCTCAAGGAAGTCAAGATCCGCTACAAGACGGACGAGCACGACCTCCAGGTCAAGGTCCGGCAGGCCCGCGAGTTCCTGATGGAGGGCCACAAGGTCAAGTTCGTCATGTTCTTCAAGGGCCGGGAGATCCAGTTCGCGGGGCTCGGCCAGCAGGTGATGGAGAAGGTCGCGGCGGACCTCATGGACGTCGCGACCCTCGAGCGGCCGCCGCGGATGGAAGGCCGCGTACTGGCCATGTACTTCCTTTCGAAGGGCGTCCAGAAGAAGCGACCCGAGGAGCACGAAGATGCCGAAGATGAAGACGAATAGGGCGGCCGCGAAGCGGTTCGCCGCAACCGGCGGGGGTGGTGTCAAGCGCGCCAAGGCGTACAAGAGCCACATCCTCACCAAGAAGGACGCAAAGCGGAAGCGGAACCTCCGGCAGGGCACGCTCGTGTCGGCTGCGGACAAGGGGAAGCTGAAGCGCCTGATCCCTGGCATCTGATCAAAAGGAGGACCCGGTCATGGCTCGTGTGAAGCGTGGTTTCAAGCGGCGCCAGCGGCACAACAAGGTACTGAAGGCCGCGAAGGGGTTCCGTGAGCGGAGGCGCACCGCGTACCGGCGGGCCGTCGAGACGGTCCACCGGGGCTGGGCGTTCGCCTACAGGCACCGCAAGCAGAACAAGCGCAACTTCCGGGCGCTGTGGATCGTCCGCATCAACGCGGCGTGCCGCATGAACGGGACGCGCTACTCCGACCTCGTCCACGGGCTCGCCGTGGCGGGCGCTGCCGTGGACCGGAAGGTCCT
>VGRB01000383.1 GCA_016875475.1 Deltaproteobacteria bacterium | reverse complement strand
CGCCGCGCCGAGGCGCGGAGCGCTCGGCGGCCGCAAGGCGGCCGCGCAAGGGGGGTGGCCCGCGCCCCGCAACGCGGGGCGGCGGGCAGGGGGGCGAGCCGCGCCCCCCTCCGATCGATGCCCCTGGTGCCTGCCGGGTCGGGAAGGTGGGGTACGCGTCTCGACGGGTGTCGTTCGGGACCGCCTGCCGGGGGGGGCCGTTGACACCGCGCGCCCCCTGTCCCATCCTCGGTGCGACGATCGCGGGGAACGAGCGCATGGAACGTGCGGCCTTCACGTCCGTCCTGGCCGTCGCGCTGGCCGCTGCCGCGCCGTCCGGCGCCCGCGCGGACGGCGTCCCGTCGGTCGCGGACCAGGTCGCCATGATGTACCAGGCGCTCCAGGACACCGTGGACGCGTCCCTGGCGCCCGACCCGATCCTGGACGCCACGCTCCTGGCCCGGGCGACGCCCGACGAGTGCTTCTACGGGGTCGGCGACCCGCGCAACCACTACGAGCCCGACGTGGCGCTGCCGTGCCCCGACGGCTCCGTGCCCAAGGTGAACCAGGCCTACGTGTGGGGGCTGGCGCGGGCCGGCACGGACCTCTGGCTCGGCACCGGGGCGAACGTGAACTGCCTGGTGGCCGGAGGCCTTGCGTACCTGTCGGGGGGAGGATCGACCGTCACGCCGAGCCACGTGTGCGAGGTCGAGAAGAGCGCGTTCGGCGGCAAGACGGGCGACTGGCGTCCGCCGAGGGTCTTCGTGTACCCCGACGGCGGGCCCCTGTCGGAGCGGACCGGCGCCGTGGACGCGGCGGGCCGCGCCCTGCTCGACGACACGCTCGGCCTCCGGTCGGCCGGCGCCAAGGACGGCGTCGTGCTGCTGGGCGGGCCGTCGCGCGGGCAGGACGCGGTCCACCTGTTCGCGTTCCGCGCGGCCGACGGCGCGTTCCTGGGGTCGCACCGGTTCGAGGAGTACCGCAACATCAGGAAATGGTTGACGATCGGCGACACCCTCTACACGGGCGTGGGCGCGAAGGACGGCGGCCGCGTCATCCGGTGGCGGGGCTCGCAGGCCGCGCCGTTCGCGGTCGAGGTCGTGGGCACGATCGACGGCGAGGCCGCGGAACTGGCCTTCCACGAGGGCCGGCTCTTCGTCTCGACCTGGCCCGCGGTCGGCGGCGACGTCGCGCAGGGCACCACGCCGTCGCTCGCGTCGCTCAAGCCGACCGGCCTGTGGATGAGCCCGCCCGTGCCCGCGGGCGGCCTGACCGCGGCGGACGCGGGCGCGTACCGGAAGGTCTGGCAGAGCGACGCCTACGAGCCGGACCCGATCGTGGCCCTCGCCTACGGGGGAGGGGGCATCGCCTCGTACGGCGGCTGGCTGTACTGGGGGACCCTGCACATCCCGGGGGCCGGCTACGCCGCGCACCTGATGGCGCTCGCGTTCGTGACGGGCCTCCCCCTCGAGGAGGTCCGCGGCGGCTCCGACCAGCAGGTGCTGGACGTGCTGGGCACGTGGCGCGCGACCGCGCTGTTCCGTGGCCGCGGCTTCGACGGCGCGGCCCCCGAGGTCGAATTGCTCTACGGCGAGTCGTCCCTGCCGGCCGCGGACCGCGCGTCCCGCGTCTGGGAAATGGCCCCGAACGCCATGGGCAGGGCGCCGCGCTTCGGGCACTCCGGGTTCGGCAACCCGTACAACGCGTACACGTGGACCATGGGCGAGTTCGCCGGCTCCCTGTGGGTGGGGACGTTCGACATGGGATTCCTCGTGTCGCCCGACGACGGCTCCGGGACCATCCCCGGGCTGCCGATCCTGCCGAACGGGGCGGACCTGTACCGCTTCCCGTCCGCGGACCTGCCCGCGAAGGCGGAGAGCCTGGACGGGCTTGGGAACAAGGCGACGTACGGCATCCGCACCATGGTCGCGGGCGACGCCTTCTACCTGGGCACCGCGAACCCGATGAACCTGCTGGCTGACCCGGCGAAGCCCGGGCCCAAGGGGGGGTGGGAGCTTCTCAGGCTCGTTCCGAAAGCCGCGCCGCCCGGGCCCGTGCCGGACGCGGCGGGGGGGGACGCGTGGGACGTCGCGGAGGACGCCGCGCGCGACCCCGACGCGGAGGCCCTGCCGGAGGCCGCCGTCGGCGACGCGGCTCCGGCCGCCGGCTCGGGCGGGGGGTGCGGGGCCGCGACGCAGCCGTGCTGCGGCGCCGCAGCCTGGGCGGTCGCGCTCCTGGCCGCTGCGCTGTCGCTCGCGCGCCGGCGGGAGAGGGGCGGGGCATGAGGCGGTTGCTGACGACGCTCGGGGTGGCGCTGATGGTCGCGTGCGGCGGGAACGACGCGGTTCCCGACACCGGCGCGCCGGACGCTTCCCCGGAGCCGGGGGGCGTGGTCGAACGGGTCGACCTGGGCGCGACGTGGTCCTGCACGAATCCCGGGACCTGCACGCAGGACTACGAGGCGTTCATCGCGCTCGCGGCCGCGCACGCCCGGCCGGTCCCGGAGGGCTCGGTCGCGGCGAAACTGGCGGCCATCGACGCGGGCGAGGTTGCGAGCGTTCCCGGGCCGCTGTCCCCGGAGGCCTTGCGCGAGGTCGTCGTGGACGGCCTCAACGTCGGCTTCCTGCTGGACGGGCTTGACGACCGCCTGCTCACGGTGACCACGATCGGGAAGACCGAGGGCACGGACGCGTGGGAGCACCACCTGCTGCTGGAGGATCCCTGGGTCGGCACCTTCGAGGCCCTGCTCCTGGTCCCGAAGGGCGAGGGGCCGTTCCCGGCCGTCGTGGCGCTCCACGGCCACGACGACGACGCGCGCGTCTACCGCGACGAGTACCACGGGGCCGGGTATCCCGGCCGGGGATACGCGATCGTCATGCCCACGTTCCGGGCCATGAAGGGCGGCATCGACGCCCTGGCCGAGCACGAGATCTCCGTGAGGCTCCTGGACCAGGGGTTCACCCTGATCGGCCTGCGGGCCTACGAGGCGCTGCTCTGCCTGAAGGTCCTGAGGCACCTGCCGTCCATCGACCCGGACCGGATCGGGCTCATCGGCCATTCCGGGGGCAGCAGCACGGGCAACCTCGTCGTCCGGCTCGGGGCGGGCTTCGCCGCGTACGTCTCGGACTTCGCGGTGGACTACGCCGAGTGGCTCGCCGCCCTGGCGATCGTCCACTGCGAGACGGTGCCGGACCTGTACCCGCATGCCGCGCTGATCAACGACTTCGCGACCAGCGGGCGCCCCGTGCTGTCCGTGCCGTACGGGTACACCGACGGCATGGAGCCCATCTTCTCGTTCCTCGGGGAGCACCTGGGCGCGGGGCCGTGAGCGGCGGAGCGACGCGCGGTCGCCCGCGCCTTCCGGCTCACCTGCGAGGGGCTGCCAGCGCCAGCCTCGCCGCGGTGTCCGTGCTCACCAGCCGGACGTGCGACGGCAGGCGCCCGGCCAGCGCGTTGAACGAGTTGTCGAGGTTCAGGCCCCCGTCGCTGGTCATGTACACCCACGTGACCGTGCCCGGAGGATAGCCGCCGAGTTCCTCGGCCATCTTCTGCGGGCTCAGGTAGAAGGCGTCGGCGTCGTTGTTCACGCCCCGCCACTCGCGAGGCCGGAACACGACCGTCTCGCCCCCGTTCTTGCCGACGAGCACCTTGAAGAACCGGTCGTCCGGCCACCACGTGAACGCGGGGAACATGTCAGGCACGTTGACGGGGAACACGCCGCGGATCGCGCCGCCGGCCCTGGCGTACCTGGGCAGGAAACGCTCCTCGGCGTCTTCCCACGTGCCGTTCCAGTCCCAGTGGACCGTGCCGCCGACGCCGAGGATCCGGGCGTCCTGCTCCGTCGCCGCGACGAACCGTGCCTGATCCTCCTCGTTCAGGGACGAGGGGTAGGCGTAGAGGTGCCCGCTGGGCGGAAGGACGAAGTAGTCCCTGCCGGTCCGCACGGCCGACCGGTAGTACCACGCGAGCACGTCGGGCGCGAGGCGCGGCAGGTGCGGCGAGATGCTCCACGTGATCGGCGCGCACGCGTGGCCGGCCTGCCCGCAGTCCGCCAGCCGCCGGCGCAGCCAGTCCTTCCTGGCGGACAGGATGAACTGGACGTTGTCCCCGTCGCCGATGACGAACGCCACGTAGGTCCTGGCCGGGTCGTACTCGACGTCCTCCGGCGCGTTCCATTCCAGTTCGCTCGCGTCCCGGATCGGCTCCCTGCGGGTGGAGAAGAACGACAGGTTGCCCGTCTCCGTGGGGATGGCCCCCATGTTGCGGGAGTCCAGGCACCGCGTCTGGGCCTCGTGGACGTACCCGCCCATGACCATCCAGGAGTTGTTGTAGCCGTACACGCCCAGGGGGGTCGGCCATCGGCCCGCGTTGACGATGTCGTGCAGGAGCGCCTTCTCGGGGTTCGCGTCCGTGCAGCCGTTCACCAGGAACACGGTGAACAGCCTCTGCGAGAACACGAAGTCGACCAGCGCCGGCGCCATGTCCCGCGTCATCCTGGGATCCGAGACGTTGCTGTCGTTCGTGTCGTATCCGGGATTGAGCATCGCCAGCCCGGTCGTCTGCCCGCCGTGGATTTCGAAGACGTGCCGGGTCGCGAGCAGGGGGGTGTTCTTCTCCTTGAACTCGAGGGTGGCGTCGAACGCCACGTCGCCGCAGGCGGCCGCCATTCCCGCGTCCATCGGCACGGCCCCGAGCGCGGCCGCGACGGTCAGGACGCTGGGCAGCAGCCTCTGCTGGTCGAGGTAGGAGTAGCGCACGCAGGACGGGAAGGCGGCCACGCACGCGTCCAGGAAGTCCACGGCGCTCGCGACGCCGGCCGGCTCCAGGTCGAGCTCGTCCAGCCACTCGTCGTCGTTGGCGTCCATCCGGACGTACACGGAGCCGCCGAGCCTGCGGTTGTGCAGGCCGGCGCACGCCTGCACCGCCAGTTTGAGCGGGGCCGGTGCCCCGGGTTCGACCTCGACGAGCAGGAACCCGCTTGCCGCGGTCACCTCGTCGCCGCCGGCGGCAGCGTCGTCCGGTTCACCGGCGGCAACGTCGTCCGGTCCGGCATCGTCCACGTCGCCGACCGCGGCATCCGCGTCCGCTCCCTGCCCGGAGTCTCCGCGGCACGCGCAGGGAGGGATGCACAGGACCGGCCACGCAACCAGCAGCAGCGCCAGGGCCTTCTTCATCGGCGAGCCTTTCGTCCCGGAGCGAGCGGGCGCGCGGCAACCTCCGTTCCGGTCCCCGACCCGCGGGCCGAGTATTTG
>VGRB01000382.1 GCA_016875475.1 Deltaproteobacteria bacterium | reverse complement strand
AAAACCCAGACCGTGCCGCCGTGGAAGGCCGAGTTCTTCTACGACCCGTACCACGTGGTGGCGCCGCTCGTGGATGCGCCCGTGCGCGCCCCGGTGTTCGAGGCGCCGGCGCTGACGACGAAGCCGTACACGGGCGAGCTGCTGGTGGGCTACGCCGGATCGGACACCGACCAGCTCGACGAGAACGAGATCGTCAACCGCAACTTCATGGCCGCGGTGCTCGAGACCCGCCTCCCCATGTCCTCGGCCGACGTGGAGACGCTGCGGTTCGAGTGCACCCCCAGGGGGCGGTGCCAGACCCGGACCGGCTACGTCGGGACCTCGGTGTGGCAGCGCATCCTGGGCCACCGGACCACGGACCTGGTCGCGGAGGACCTCTACCCTGACGACTTCGACGCGGACCCGCACCTGGGCGAGCGCGTGATGGGCCCGGCCACCGTGTTCTCGAACGGTATCTACTTCACCACGTTCGCGCCGGACCGCCTGAACCCGTGCAAGCCGGGCTTCGGCCGCCTGTACGGCGCGGACGCGTTCCTGCGCGGCACCGCGAGCTGCCGCCACTTCCGAGGCCGGGGCTTCGAGGACGACCCCGCGACCATCACCTACGACCCGCGCGACCACAAGGTCCTTGGCGCGTCGATCCCGTTCGGCGTGGCCGTGGTGACGCGCCCCGCGTGCTCGCAGGGCGAGTCGTTCGCCGACGCGCAGAGCGGCAGCCAGGGCGGCACGCCGCTCGCGAACCTGCCGGCCAAGGGCCCCGAGCTGGTCGTCCAGACGAGCGTCCAGGGCAGCGCGGGCGCGGACACGCTGCCGACCGGGCCGAACTCCGCGAACCGCGTCCCGGACGTGGTCACGCAGAACCGGGGCATCATGGGCTTCGTCCAGGCGCTCTTCCTGGGGATGTGGGGTGCCGTGTTCGACTGACCCGTCCCCGAACCCGAGCCCTGTTCCCCCCCCCGTGCCCGTGCCCGTGCCCGTGCCCGCCGTCCCTGCCCCTGCCCCCCTACTCGAAGAAGATCGCCCCGCGGTCCGCGATGAATCGGTTGATCGCCACCGCGGCCTCGGGCGGCAGATCCAGGAAGAACACCCCCATCCCGGCCGGGGACTCGGCATTCGCCTGGGCCGGCGTGCGCACCCACCGCACCTCGGCCAGCACCGTCAGCGGGGCCGGCAGCGTGGGCACTTCGAAGCGGACCACCACGGGCAGGCCGACCGGGAGGGTCCGCTCCGTGGCGATGAAGAGGCCGCCGTCGCTGATGTTCCGGGTGAAGCCGACGTAGAACGTGTCGTCGGACTCGAAGTCCACCTGGACGTCGTAGTCCGCGCGTCCCTTCTGCCGCTGCTCCTGGTTCCCGTCCGGCGCCATGGTCGCCTCACCGCCTGGATGGGAGGAGGATATCCCATTCGAGAGCGCCTTGACGGGGGATCGTGCGCTGGCGTACGCTGGCTGCGGTCTTGCGTGGCGCGGAGGCTTCGATGAAGCGCTCGGGATTGCTCGTGCTGGGGGCGGCCCTGGTCGTCGGGTGCGGCGGCGCGGGCGACGACGGGACGGGCGCGGACGACGTCATCGACGCGGCGGGTGACGCGGCGGGGGACACGCGCGAGCTGCCGAAGTGGGGCGACAAGGGGCCGGGCGCGGACCCGGCGGCCGAGACGCATCCGGACCCGGGCGGCGACGGCATCGGGGACCCGGGCGTGGAGCCGACCGAAGGGGTCGTCACCGACGTGCCGCCGGACGGGGACGACGACGCGAAGTCGGAGCGCGACTGGGAGACGCTCGTCGAGGACGCGATCGAGGAATCCTCCGAGGTCGGGGAGGAGATCGCGGACGTCGAGTTCACGGAGGACATCGTCCCGTCCGAGACGGTCGAGACGATCCCGGACGTGCCGCCGGAGGCCGACGCGCTGCCCCCGGAGGGAGAGGTCCCGGACCTCCCCCCCGAGGCGGGCGACGACGGGCCGGCGGACCTGCCTCCCGAGCCTGGCGCGGACGCGGCGCAGGACCTGCCCCCGGAGACGGTCGAGGCCAACGCGGTGCAGGCGCTCCAGCAGCAGGCCGCGAGCGTCGAGTGCCCGCCCCCGCCCCCGGGCAACACGGTGATCCAGGATGGCGTGACGCTCGCGACGCTCACGGTCACGTCGCCGTCCTACCGCGCGAGCACGTCGCTCGACGGCTACTTCGCGCGCGGCCCCGGGCCGAACGAGCCGTGGAACGGGATCATGCTGGTGGTCGCGACCGGGACGCCCGGGATCGGTCCGGGCACGCGCCTGGACGCGACCGGCGCGTGGAAGGAGTACTGGTGCATGACCGAGCTGTCCATCGCGACGTGGCAGCCGGTCGAGCCCGGCGAGGCGGCCGGCGCGCCGTGGGGGATCCCCGCGCAGACCGCGCTCGACGAGTCGCTCGAGGGCGTGCTCGTGACGCTGGCGGACGTCGCCGTGGCCTCGGCCAACCCGGACGCGCCGGACGACTTCGGGGCGTTCGAGCTCGCGGGGGGGATCAGGGTCGGCAACCTGTTCGGGGTGCCGTACATGAGCGGGGCCACGGACGAGCGCAACGTCGGGGACGTGTTCGCGTCGGTCACCGGCGTCGTCCACTACTCGTACGGCGAGTTCCGGCTGATGCCGCGCTCGGGGCGGACGACCTCGCGCTCGCGAGCAAGTCCGACAAGGACGGCGACGGCGTGCCGGACTTCGCGGACAACTGCCCGGACGACCCGAACGCCGACCAGGCGGACGAGGACGAGGACGGGATCGGCGACGCGTGCGACCCGGTGCTCGACGTGTGGGGCGCCGACACGGACGTGGTCGTGACCGAGCTGCTCTACAACCCGGCGAGCGTGAACGACGACGAGGAGTTCATCGAGCTGTACAACAAGGGCACCCGCAAGGTGCGCGTCGGCGGGTGGTCGTTCACGGCGGTGGACTACGTGTTCCCGGCCGGCACGGTCATCGATCCGGGCGCGGCCGTGATCTCGGCGAAGAAGCCTTCGCTGTACCCGACGCTCACCGCGTACGGCCCCTGGAACAACGGGACCGGGTTGAAGAACGACGGCGAGACCGTGACGGTCCTGAACGCCGAGGGCGCGGAGGTCGACTCGGTCCCGTTCGACAACGTCGGGAGCTGGCCCAAGCTCACGGCAGGCGAGTCGATCGTGCTGATCGACGTGGCTTTCGACAACGCGCTGCCCGGGAGCTGGCAGCTCGGGCCGATCGGGGGGACGCCGGGCGTCCATCCGTGAACGTCTGCCGCGACCGGCGGCTTGGGGCGGGTACGGCACGGGCACGGGCACGGGAGCAGGGGAGCCGATCCACCCCCTCTCCGGTGCTTGCGCTCCACGGGATCCGAGCGTAGAATTCCGGCGCTGTTGGCGACTCTCCGGTCGTCCAATGGGCAGGACACAGGATTTTGGTTCCTGGAATCGGGGTTCGAGTCCCTGCCGGAGAGCTGGCGCGCGGAGCGTTTTCTCCGCGCGGGGAATCCGAACGAGGTTGGGAGAAGACATGGCGGCCAAGGGCAAGCTGACGCGCAAGGAGATCAAGGGCCCGGACGAGTTCCAGACGAACGTGGCCAAGGCGCTCGAGGTGATGAACCTCTACCGGGGGTGGATCATCGCGGGTGTCACGCTGATCCTGGTCGCGATCGTGGGCGGCGTGGTGCTGTCGCGCTTCGGGGAGCGCTCCCGGATCGACACCGCGGTCGCGTTCGATCGCGCGTTCTCTCCCGTGCTGGCTGCGACGCTCGACCGGACGGCGCCGGCGGACGACGAGGACGCCGCGAAGAAGCTCGCCGCCGCGGCGGAGACGGCGGGCAAGGTCAAGGCGGCGATGGCCGATCTCGACAGGTTCGCCGCGTCGAACGCGAGCAAGCCCGTCGCGAAGGCAGCGACGCTCGCGAAGGCGGCGGCGGCGTTCCACGTGGGCGAGGCCGAGGCGGCCATGGGCGCGTGGCGCACGGTCCTCGGGGCCGGATCCGCGGGCGCGATGGACTTCGTGCTGTGGGAGTCGCTCGGGAACGCGGCGGACGCGGCCGGCAAGGCTGACGAAGCCGAGCGGGCCTACAGCGAGATGGCGAAGAACTCGTCGTCGCTGGCGCGCGCGACCGCGTACCTCCGCCTCGGCGACCTCCGGAACCCGGCCACCCGGGCGAAGGCCGGCGAGGGCGGCGACGCGGCCAAGGCGCGCGATGCCTACGAGAAGGGCGTCAAGGAGCTTGGCGGCGAGGAGTCCCTGATGGGCGCCGCCGAGGCCCTGACGAAGAAGACGCTCCAGCACCGTCTGCTTTCGCTCCGCTAGCCTCCGACGAGGTGGAACCCGTGACCGATCGGGCGCTCCCGCTCATCGCGCTCCTCCCGCTGGTCGCGGGGTCCGCCGCCGCCCAGACCACGTCCGTGCCAAGGCCGGGGCCGGGATTCACCTCCGGGCCCGCGACGCGCCTCGTGCCGGCGTGGGGCTTCCGCGCCTACGTGAACGAGGACTTCGCGCTGAAGCCAACCGACCCGGGCCAGTGCGAGCCCGCGCCGGACCTCGGCCTCGTGGTGTGCGGCGTCAAGACGGGCGAGGTGATCGCCCTGACGATGTCGGGCGGCGAGCCCGCCTGGGTGTTCCGCACCCGCGGCGGGGTGCGCGCGCGGCCGGTGATCGCGGACGGCGCCCTGTACGTCGGCTCTTCCGACGGTTGCCTCTACAGGCTCGACCCGCGGACCGGCAAGACCACCTGGAAGGCCCCGTTCTGCACGGACGCGGCGGTCCATGGGAGCCCCGCGGTCGCGGGCGGCCTGGTCTACTTCCCGGTCACGGTCAACAAGCTGTACGCGGTGTCGGAGGGGACCGGGCAGTTCGCCTGGGAGCACCACCGGGACCGCCCGCGCTTCATGTCCGCCGAGGGCGTCGCGTCGCCCGTGGTCGAAGGGGACCGCGTCTATGTCGGCTACTCGGACGGGGCGCTGGTCGCGCTCGACCGCGCGAACGGCAAGGTCGCGCGTGGACGACCGAGCTCGGCCGCGACCTGCGCCAGACGGACGTGGACACCACCCCGGTGATCGACGGTGACGTGATCTACGCCGCTGCGTTCGGCGAGGGGCCGGCGGCCGTGCGGGTCGCGGACGGCGGCGTGGCGTGGCGCGGGCGCTGGTTCGGCAGCACGCGGCCCGAGGTGGCCGGAGACCTGCTGGTCTTCGGGACGTCGGACGGCGAGGTCGTCGCGGTCCGGAAGTCGGACGGCGGCGCCGAGTGGCTGGCGCGCCTGGACGGGGGCGCGGCGTACCCGCCCCC
>VGRB01000381.1 GCA_016875475.1 Deltaproteobacteria bacterium | reverse complement strand
GGACGCGCTTCTCCTCGGTCGCCAGGATGGCCTTGTGCATGTCGTCCGGGCTCGTCTCGACCAGGTCCGCGCAGACCTCGCCGAGCAGCCGCCGCGACGCCCACTCCTTCCCCGCCAGCAGCGCCCGCGCCTTCGCGAGCGCCCCGTCCGCCTCCGCCGCCCGCAGCGCCGCGGTCACGCGCTCGGGGGGGATCGCGAACCCCACGCCCTCGACGCCCTCCCCCTTGGCCACGGTCAGGCCGGCGAACTCGCCCGCCTCCGTCGCGAGCAGCCCGCCGCTGTCGCCGGGGTTCACGGGCGCGTCGATCTCGATCAGTTTCTCGCCCCTGACCTCCGCGACGCGGCTCACGATCCCGCGCTTGACCGACGCCACGCGCGTGTGCGCCTCCGCGCCCGGCACCTCGCCGCCGTACCCGACCCGGAACACGGTGCGGCCGCGCTCCGGGGCCCGCCGCTCGCCGTCCACGGGCATCACGTCGCGGCAGACGGCCCGATCCACGAGCAGCACCGCCACGTCCGCGTCGGGCGCAGCGTGCGCCACGGTCGCCGGGAAGACGCGGTCCGTGCCCTCGAACCGCACCGCGATCGCGATCTTGTCGTCGACCACGTGCCGGTTCGTGAGCACCACGCAGTCATCGCTGACCACGATGCCGGAGCCGTACCCGGCGTCCGGCACCGCGACCGGGACCACGCCGCCCTTCCCGGCGCGCGCGAACCGCGGCAACCCCATCGCGAGCACCTTGACCACCGCCCGGGCGCGCTCGTCGATCCCGATCGACGGCACGGCGGCGTGGAGCGGGGCCGACGCCACCGGCGCCGGGACGGGCACCGGAGGAGGAGCCGCCGCGGCCGCGATCCTCGCCTTCATGGCCTCGATCTTCGCGTCCGCCTTCGCCCGGCCCGCCGCGTCGGGCGCGACCGCCCGGTACTCCTCGAAGTAGCGCAGCGCCTGCGGCGGCTCGCCCAGCTCCTCGTAGCAGCGCGCGATGTTCCACGCGACGACCGGCTCCTTCTGCTTCGCGTACGAGATCAGGAAGAACCCCAGCGCTTCCTGGTACCTGCCCGTCTTGAAGCGCGCCGTCCCCTCCTTCGCGGCCTTCTTCGCCTCGGCCGCGGGCGTGGCGGGGGCCGGGGGCTTCGGTCCGGCGACCGCCGAGGCCGCGACGAGGATGGAGGCCATGACGAGCGCGAGGCGGGATGCAGGGATCATGCGGACCTCCAGGCCGAACTCCGCTTCACTGGAGGGAGTCTACACCATTGCAGGGGGAGCACGGGAGCCTGCGAATCAGGGGGGCGCGGAGCCTACGAGCCGGTCTCGGACACGAACTGCGCGAACCGCTTCTTGTGGTGCGCGCGCAACCACGCCTCCTCGCCCGGGATCAGCCCCCGCTCGACCAGCGCGAACAGCGCGTCGTCCATCGTCTGCATGCCCGCGCCCTTGCCGCTCTCCATCACCGAGCGGAGCATGGTGGTGTTGCCCTCGCGGATGATGTTCTGCAGCCCGGGTGTACGGACCAGGATCTCGTACGCGGCGACGCGGCCGCGCCCGTCCGCGGTCCGCAGGAGGAGCTGCGACACGATCCCGGCGAGCGACGAGGCGAGCTGGGAGCGCGCCTGCCCCTGCTGGTCGGTCGGGAAGGCGTCCACGATGCGGTCGATCGTCTTCGCGGCGCCGTTCGTGTGCAGCGTCCCGAAGACCAGCATGCCCATCTCGGCCGCGGTCAGGGCGAGCGAGATCGTCAGCAGGTCGCGCATCTCACCGACCAGCACGACCGCCGCGTCCTGGCGGATGGCGGACCGGAGCGCGGTCCCGAAGTCGAGCGTGTCCGACCCGACCTCGCGCTGCGTCACGATCGACTTCTTGTTCGGGTGGACGAACTCGATCGGGTCCTCGATGGTGACGATGTGCCGCGAGTGGTGCGCGTTGATGCGGTCGATCATCGCCGCGAGCGTCGTGGACTTGCCGGATCCCGTCGGCCCGGTCACCAGCACGAGGCCCTGGTCCAGCTCGCACATCGACGCGATCGCGGGGGGGACGCCCAGGTCCTCCAGCGGGACGATGCGCTCCGGGATCATGCGGAAGACCGCGGCGACCCCGTTCTGCTGGAGGAAGTAGTTCGCGCGGAAGCGGCCGACCCCGTCGATGCCGTACGAGAAGTCGAGGTCGTGGCGGCGCTCGAACTCCTCCCACCGGTCGCGCGCCACGATGCGCCGCAGCAGCGCGCGCAGCCCGTCGTCCGTCAGCTCGTCCCAGCCGAATACCGGCACCAGGTCCCCGTGCAGCCGGATGCGCGGCACGAGCCCGGCCGCGAGGTGCAGGTCGGACCCGCCCTTCGCCGCGAGGTCCCGGAGCAGGTCGTCCACCCGCCGGTTCCGCATGCTCGACTTCGAACCCTGCCGGCTGTCGGCCATCGCGAAAAGCTCCTGCGCGAACCCAGCGAAGCGCCCCTACACGAACCTTCTCGGGTCGTCCGCGAACCGCCGCGCGACCTCCTGCCTGACCGCCCCGGTCCGGACCAGCTCGACCAGCGAGTCGTCGAGCAGGCACATCCCCTGCGCCCTCCCCGTCTGGAGGATCGACAGGATCTGGTGCGACTTCTGCTCGCGGATCAGGTGGGAGATCGCCGGCGTCACGAACAGCAGCTCGGTCGCGGGCACGCGCCGGCGGCCGTCCACGGTCGGCACGAGCCGCTGCGACAGGACCGCGCGGAGCGACTCCGACAGCATCGCCCGCACCTGCGGCTGCTGGCGCGGCGGGAAGGCGTCGATGATCCGGTCGATCGTCCGGATGACCCCCCCGGTGTGCAGCGTGGCGAGCACGAGATGGCCGGTCTCCGCGGCCGTGATCGCGAGCTGGGTCGTCTCCAGGTCGCGCAGTTCGCCGATCGCGATGATGTCCGGGTCCTCGCGGAGCGCGGCGCGGAGCGCGGTGGCGAACGACTCGGTGTGCCGCTTCACCTGCCGCTGGTTCACGACGCAGCAGAGCGACGGGTGCACGTACTCGATCGGGTCCTCGACCGTGATCACGTGGTCGCGCCGGTCCTCGTTCACCAGGCGGATCAGCGCCGCGAGCGTGGACGACTTGCCGCACCCGCTCGGCCCGGTCACCAGCACGAGGCCCTGGTGGAAGGTGGCGAGGCGCGCGATGATGCTCGGCAGCCCGAGCGACTCGAGGTCCGGCGGCTGCGGCGGGATCGGCCTCAGCACGGCGTCCAGCCCGCGCCGCTGGCGATAGACCGACGCGCGGAACCGCCCGATGCCCGGCACGTGCAGCGCGAGGTCGAGGTCTCCCGTCGAGGCGAGCGCCTCGCGCTCCTCGGGCGACAGGTACTCGGTGACTAGCTTCTCCGCCTGCTCCGCGTCGACCGGCGGCATCTTCAGCGCGGCCAGCCTTCCCCCGACGCGGATGGCGATCGGCGCCCCGGAGTGCACGTGCACGTCGCTCGCGCCGAGCTTCACGGCGAGCGCCAGCACCCTGGCGATTCCGGCCTCCTTGCGCCCGCCGCCGGGCTCGGCCCCGGACACCGGAGGCGGCGGCGGCGCCTCGATCTGCGCGGACAACGGCGGTGCGGCCGGGTCCTTGCGGACGCCGTCGGACTGGCGCTTCAGGTAGATGCGCTGGAGCTGGAGCAGGCGGTCGAGGTCGGCCTGATCGACGAAGCCCCTGTCGAGCAGGATCTCTCCGAGGCGCTTCTGGTTCCCGTACTGGCCCTGGATCCGCATCGCCTCGGCGAGCTGATCCGGGGTGATCAGCCGGTAGTGCACGCCGATACGCCCCAGAAGCCCGGAATGAGGGTTCTCGTCCTCCATGCCGCGTAGGGTAGCGCGGGACGCGACGTCTCGCCAAGCGCGCAATCCCCGAAAGCACTCAGCGCGGCACCGCGGCCAGCTCGGCGTCGGTCGGAGGCTCGTCCAGCAGGTCGCGCCTGCCGTGCCCGACCGCCTGCCGGTAGAAGCAGTAGGGGTTGTCGAAGCGATCGGACGTGTGGCTCCACGCGGTCCACGCGCAGCCGCCGCGGCAGACGTCGCCGTAGCGGCAGGCGGCGCAGAAGCCCCCGAGCTGATCGGTCCCGAACTCCCTGTTCCACGCGAAGGTCTCGGGATCGTTCCAGATGTCGACCAGCGAGCGATGCCGCAGATTCCCCGCGGAGAAGCGGTCCGCGCCGTGGCGCGCGGACGGGAGGGACAGGCAACCCTTCACGCCGCCGTCGCTCTCGATCCCGATCACCTGCATGCCCGCGCGGCAGCCGATCCAGAACGAGATCTCCGCGCCGCGATCCCGCAGCGCCTTCTCGTACCGGCCGAAGTACCCGATGTTGTCCGCCGGGCAGACCTCCATCCGGCCGCGCAGCGACGTGCGCAGGTCCGCGACGAGCGGGACGAGCCGGAGCATGTCCTCGGGCTGGATCACGAGGTCGCGGTTGTCGCGCAGGCTGCCCGACGGGATGCCGAGCTGCACCTGCCACGACGAGACCCGGCGCGACGCCAGCAGGTCCGCGAGGTCCCGGAGCTGCTCCGCGTTCCGGCGGTTCACGTGCGTGACCGCGCTGACCGGAAAGCGCGCGGCGGCGCAGCCGTCGATCGCGGCGATCACGCGCCGGAACGAGCCGGGGCGCCGGACCGCGTCGTGCGCGTCCTCGAGCCCGTCCAGGCTGAACGCGACGTTCGTCAGCCCGGCGTCGCGCGCCCGGGCGAGGTGCTCCGGGCTCCAGCCCCAGCCGTTCGAGATCAGGTTGACGCGCACCCCTCGCGCGGACAGCCTGCGGCCGAGGTCGTCCCAGCGCGGGTGCATGGTCGGCTCGCCGCCGCCGAGCGTGACCTTCTCGCAGCGCAGGTCCGCGAGCTGGTCCGCGACCGAGGCCAGCTCGTCCCACGACAGCTCGTCCTTTCGCGGGCTGCCCGCGAACGACCCGCAGTGCAGGCAGCGCATCTCGCAGGCGAGCGTCAGCTCCCAGACGCAGAAGCGCGGGTAGCAGCCGAGGCGGCGGAGAAGCTCGATCACGGAGGCGCCATGTAGGGGGGCATCGGGCCCGGGTCCTCCTCGGCCCCGGGGCCCGGGTCCGGTGCCATGTACGGCGGCATGACGCCGGGGTCCTCCTCGGCCTCGGGGCCCGGGTCCGGCGCCATGTACGGCGGCATGACGCCCGGGTCCTCCTCGGCCTCGGGGCCGGGGTCGGGGGCCATGTACGGCGGCATGACGCCCGGGTCCTCCCCGGCCTCGGGGCCGGGGTCCGGCGCCATGTACGGCGGCATGACGCCCGGGTCCTCCCCGGCC
>VGRB01000380.1 GCA_016875475.1 Deltaproteobacteria bacterium | reverse complement strand
GTTCCCGGAGCTGGCGATCTGCGGCTACCCCCCCATGGACCTGCTGGAGCGATCGAGCTTCGTCGAGGCGGGGCTGCGCGCGCTCGACGCGGTCGTGGCCGCGGTGGACGAGCCGGTCGCCGTCGTGGGCTTCGTGGAGCCGAGCCGCGGCGGCGCGGGGAAGCCGCTGTACAACTCGGCCGCGGTGGTTCACCGCCGGCAGGTCGTCGGGGTCCACCGGAAGGTGCTGCTGCCGACCTACGACGTGTTCGACGAGGGCCGCTACTTCGAGCCGGGGCCGGAGCCGCGAGTGATCGAGGTCGCGGGCGCCCGCCTCGGCGTGACGGTCTGCGAGGACATCTGGAACGACAAGGCGGTCTGGTCCCGCGCGCCCTACCACGAGCACCCGGTGGACGCGCTGGCGGCGCAACGGCCGGACCTGATCGTCAACGTGTCCGCGTCGCCGTTCCACGTGGGCAAGCTCGCGACGCGCGCCCGGCTGGCGCTGGGGATCGCGGGGAGGCACGGGGTCCCGGTCGCGTACGCGAACCTCGTGGGGGGGAACGACGGCCTGGTCTTCGACGGCGAGTCGTTCGTGGTCTCGGGCGACGGCCGCGTGCTGGCCGTGGCCGGCGCGTTCCGGGAGGACCTCGCGCGCGTCCCGCCCGGCGCCGACGGGCCCGGGATCGACCCCGCGGGCTTCGGCCGCGTCACGCCGACCGCGGCGATCGTGGACGCGCTCTGCCTCGGCATCCGGGACTTCCTCGGGAAGCTCGGGATCCGCAAGGCGGTCCTGGGACTCTCGGGCGGCATCGACTCCGCGGTCGTCGCCGGGCTCGCGGTGCGCGCACTGGGTCCCGAGGCCGTCACCTGCATCGGCATGCCGTCCCGGTACACCGGCGAGGAGAGCCGCCGCGACGCCGCCACGACCGCCGCCGCGCTCGGCGCGACGTGGATGGAGGTCCCGATCGACGGCGTGTTCCAGGCGTACGTGGACCTGCTTGCCGCGGCGTTCGGGGGGCGGCCTGGCGGGCTGACCGAGGAGAACCTGCAGGCGCGGGTGCGCGGCGCGATCCTGATGGCCGTGTCGAACCGGACGGGCGCGCTCGTGCTGAACACCGGCAACAAGTCGGAGATGGCCGTCGGGTACAGCACGCTTTACGGGGACATGGTCGGCGGGCTCGCGGTGATCGGCGACCTGACCAAGGCGATGGTCTACGAGGTGGCGCGCGAGCTGAACCGCGAGCGAGAGGTCATCCCCGAGTTCACGCTCGTCCGCCCGCCGTCGGCCGAGCTGCGGCCGGACCAGAAGGACGAGGACAGCCTGCCGCCCTACCCCGTCCTCGACCCGATCGTGCGCGCGTACGTCGAGGACGGCCTGGACCCCCGCGAGATCGTGGCTTCGGGGTTCGCGGCGGACACCGTGGCGACCGCGCTCCGGATGATCGGCGCGAGCGAGTTCAAGCGGCGGCAGGCGCCGGTGGCGCTCAAGGTCACGGCCAAGGCGTTCGGCGTCGGACGGCGGTACCCGATCGTGCAGCGCTTCAGGGAGCCCATGCCGTGACGCCGGACTTCGCAGCGCTCGGCTTCCGTCGCGAGGACCTCTACCCTGTCCTGACGGCCGCGGCCGCGGTGGGCGTGGTGGCGGTCGCGGGGGGGGAGTTCGCGGCGGCCGATCGCCGGGAGCTGCTGGCGGCGCTCGCGTCGGCGGGGCTCGGCTACCCGGCCGCGATCCGGCTGGCCGCCCGCACGAGGGCGGCGCCCGCGGTGATCTCGATCGTGCGGTGCGCCGGCGTCGCGCTCGCATTCGCCCTGGTGCTGTGGCCCGCGTCGCTGCGGGTAGGCGAGGCCGTGGGCCCGCTGTCGTGGGACCTTCCGGCGGTCGCCTCGGATGGGGGGATCGTGCCGGCGATCACCGGCGGCCTGCTCGCGGCCGGGCTCGCGGCCGCGCTGCTCTCGGGGCGACGGATTGCCGCGCTGGATCGCGGGCTCCGCTCGGTGTCGGCCGCGCTCGCCGCCGGCGCCGTGGTGCGGATGGTCGCCCCGGCCGAGGGCTTTCCGTCGTGGATCGCGCTCGTGGCCGTGGCGGGCGTTGCGGGGGCATGGCAGGGGCTCGGCAAGGGCCGGGGTGCGGCCGCGGCCGCGGCCGTCGCCGTGACGGTCGCCGGCGTGGCGGCCGGGTACGAGCCGGCCGTGGCCGCCGCCGCGGGCGCGGGGCTGGGGCTGGCGTCGGCGCTCGTCGCGGGCGGCCCGGCACGGGAGGAGGAGGAGGCTCGATGAAGTACGTGGCGCTCGCGGCCTGTGCCGCGCTTGCGATGAGCCTGGCGGAGTGCAAGGGGCGGGGCTGCGGGGGCGGGCCCGGGGCCCCGACGGCAGGGTCCGCGGCCGATGCCGCCGGCCCGGCGGCGAAGGGGAAGGCGCCCCCCCCGGCCCTGACCGCGCCGACCGCGGCGGCCGAGGGGATCGCGAGGATCCTGCCGGCCCGGACGCGCGTGCTCGGCACCTTCCCGGGGACCGTGCTGCGCGCGGCGCTGGCCGAGGCGACGACGCTGTTCCCGCGCGAGATGCTCGCGCGCACGCCGGACGAGCTCTCGGCGCGGATGAGGGAGGTGTTCGGGACGGACCTGGCGGACGCCGGGCCCGGGTGCGCGGTCGCGTGGATCGCGGAGGCCGGGCCGCTGCTCGCCTGCGACGGCGGGACGGCCTCGGCGCCCGCGGGGGCCGTGCGCTGGTCGGACGGACCGGCGGAGGGCTGGACCGTGACGCGGGCCGGGCGCGAGGTGGGCGTCGCGCGCATGGGCGGCCGCCTCCTGGCAGGGACGCCCGAGGCGCTGCGGGTCGCGGTACAGGTGGCGCGTAAATCGTGGCCCGCGCTCGCTCCCGCCGAGGTCGAGGCGATCCGGAAGGCATCCGACCTCGCGGCGATCGAGCCCCGCCGGCCGATCGCGGTCCTCTTCCCGGACCGGTCCGCCGCGCCATGGTGCGCGGGCGTGCACGCCTGCCTCTCGACCGCGATCTTCGCGGACGCGGAGGAGGGCGGCGTGATCGCGATCGCCACCGGGAGCCCGGAGGAGGCGGCGGTCGCGGGCGCCGCGATGGAGGCGTTCTGGCGGGCCGCGGTGGCGGGCCCGGTCGCGGCGATGGTCTCGGCCCCGGCGCGCGAGCGGCCGCACTACGTCGGGGACGGAGCCGTGAAGCTCGCCGACCTCCCGGCGCGGACCGCGGAGCGGGCGGACCGGGGCGAGGTCGCGGCGTTGCGCGTGCGCGGCCGCACGTTCGCCCTCGCGGCGGCGCTCCGTCCGGACGTGCTCGAGATGATCTTCGGGGAGCCCCGGGCTCCCGCGCCCGCCCCTGCGCCTACCCCTGCGCCTACCCCTGCGCCGGCCCCGGCCGCGGCTCCCGGTCCCGCTCGTGCTCCAGCGCGGTGACCCGGCGGTCCAGGTCCCGCCAGCGGTCACCGGAGAACTCGACGAGGTGGTCCAGGCGCGCGTTGGTCTTGGCCTGCTCGGCCTCGACGCGGAGCAGGCGCGCATTGACCGCGGCGAACCCCTCGCGGGTCTCGGTGCGCAAGGCCCTGATCTCGTTGCGGACATCGTCCTTCAACGAGTGCAGGTCCTTCCGGATTCCCTTCAGCGTTTCGACCACCAGGTCCACGACTTCACCCATCTCGAACCTCCCGGCAAGGGGGCAGGAGGAACGCCCCGCCGAGAGGGCTATCGATGGAAGGATTATTTCGTTACGCCGGGCGCGCGTCAACCGACCGCCGCTTGCCATGACCTCGCGAGTCCGATATGAACCACGCGCGTCTCCCGGGGAGGTAGCGGATGAAGGTGCACGAGTACCAGGCGAAGGAGGTGCTGGCGGGGTTCGGGGTCGCCGTGCCGCGGGGGCGGCTCGCTCTGTCCCCGAGCGAGGCCCGCGCCGCGGCCGAGGACCTGGGCGGGTCCGTGTGGGTCGTGAAGGCGCAGGTCCACGCCGGAGGCCGCGGCAAGGGCGGCGGCATCAAGGTGTCGAAGTCCGTCCCGGACGTGGTCGCGAACGCGGGACGGCTGCTCGACACGGCGTTCCGGCTGGTGACGCCGCAGACCGGCGCCGAGGGTCGCCCCGTCCGCAAGCTCTGGATCGAGGAGGGGCTCGCGATCGCGCGCGAGCTGTACCTCGGGCTGGTGCTGGACCGCGAGACGCGGCGCGTCGTGATGATGGCCTCGACCGAGGGCGGCGTGGAGATCGAGGAGGTCGCCGCGAAGCACCCCGGGAAGATCCACAAGGAGTTCATCGACCCCATGGTCGGCATCCAGCCGTTCCACGTGCGGAACGTGTGCGCGGCGCTTCTGCTGGCCGGCGACGTGGCGAAGAAGGCCGCGCCGTTCCTGACGGGCCTCTACCGCGCGTTCGTGGACAGGGACGCGTCGCTCGCGGAGATCAACCCGCTCGTGGTCACGCAGGAGGGCGCGGTGCTCGCGCTCGACGCGAAGATGACCTTCGACGACAACGCGCTCTACCGGCACCCGGAGATCGCGGCGCTGCGCGACCCGGACGAGGAGGACCCGCTCGAGGTCCGCGCGTCGAAGTTCGACCTGTCGTACATCAAGCTCGACGGTGACATCGGGAACCTCGTCAACGGCGCGGGGCTCGCGATGGCCACGATGGACATCGTCAAGCACTACGGCGGCGAGCCCGCGAACTTCCTGGACGTCGGCGGGTCCGCCAGCCGCGAGAAGGTCAAGGCGGCATTCGAGATCATCCTGTCCGACCGCCCGAAGGCCATCCTGGTCAACATCTTCGGCGGGATCATGAAGTGCGACGTGATCGCGGACGGGATCGTGGCCGCCGCGCGCGACGTCGCGCTGTCCGTGCCGCTCGTGGTGCGGCTCCAGGGGACCAACGTGGACCTGGGCCGCGAGATCCTGGCGGGTTCCGGGCTGGCCGTGATCACGGCCGAGACCATGAGCGAGGCGGCGGAGAAGGTGGTCAAGGCGAGCCGCGGCGAACACGCGGCCTGATGCGATGAGGCGCTGAGATGTCGATCTACGTCGATGAGAACACCCGGGTGGTGGTCCAGGGGATCACGGGGGGGGCGGGCTCGTTCCACGCGAACCGGATGCTCGCGTACGGGACCAGGGTGGTCGCCGGCGTGACGCCGGGCAAGGGCGGGACGCGCGCGATCGAGGACCGCGTGCCGGTCTACGACTCGGTTCGCGCCGCGGTGCGCGAGACCGGGGCGGACGCCTCGGCGATCTTCGTGCCGGCCCCGTTCTGCAAGGACGCCGTCCTCGAGGCGGTGGACGCGGGCGTGCGGCTCGTGGTCTGCATCACCG
>VGRB01000379.1 GCA_016875475.1 Deltaproteobacteria bacterium | reverse complement strand
TCGAGGGGGGGGTGGCGGCGCGGGTCCCGTTCGACTGGCTGGCGCGCCGCGGGCCCGAGACCGACGCGGCCCGCGCCGAGGCGGAGGCGGCCCGGTCCGGCACGTCCGTCGCGCGCCGCGAGGTCCTGGCCCGGGTGGCGGAGAGGTTCTGGGCGGTCGCGCACGGCGACGCGACGGCCGGCGCCCTGGCCGAGGCGGAGCGGCACGCGGCCGGGCTGGCCGCGGCGGTGCGCCTGCGGGTGGAGGCGGGCGAGGCGCGGCCGTCGGAGCTGCCGCGCGTCGAGACGGACCTCGCGCGCACCTCGATCGAGCTGGAGAAGGCGCGGTCGCGGCTCCGCGCGGACCGGCGCGCGCTCGAGGCGCTGCTCGGGCTCCCGGCCACGGCGGACGGGATCGTGATCGCGGCGTCGATCGACGCGAATCCGCCGCTGCCCGCGCGCGAGGCCGCGTTTGCGGCGGCCACGCAGTCGCACCCCGCGCTCGCGGCGGCCCGGTCGCGCGCCCGCGCCGGGGCGGGGAACGTCGCGGCGCAGAAGGCGCGCCGGATCCCGGCGTTCTCGGTCGGGGCCCGGCGAGGCCGCGGCGGGCGGCCCTCACAGCCCTCTACTGCACGATCACGAACTCGACCCGGCGGTTCCGGGCGCGGCCGTCGGGCTTCCTGTTGTCCGCGATCGGCTTCGTGTCGCCGTGGCCGACCGACAGGAGGCGGTCGCCCGCCACGCCCTCGGCCACCAGGAACGCGCGCACCGCGTCGGCGCGCTCCTGGCTCAGGGCCAGGTTCTTCTTGGGATTCCCGACGTTGTCGGTGTGGCCCTGGACCTCGACCTGCCGCAGGTTCGCGTTGTCGACCAGCACCTTGGCCACGTCCTTCAGGAGCTGGAACGAGTCGGCCTTGATGACCGCCTTGCCGGTCTCGAAGTGGACCTGCTGGAGGATCTCGATCTTCCGTCCGGTCAGCCTGACCGTGGACGGGGTCGGCGGCGGGCAGCCCTCGTGCCGGGGCTGGCCGAACACGTCGGGGCACTTGTCGGTGCGGTCCGGGATCCCGTCGCCGTCCTTGTCCGGGCAGCCGCCCGCCTGCACGGGACCGGGCTGGTCGGGGCACGGGTCGCGCGAATCCACGATCCCGTCGCCGTCCGAGTCGGGGCAGCCGTTGTGCTGGACCGGGCCCGCCTTGTCCGGGCAGAGGTCCATGTGGTCCATGATGCCGTCGCGGTCGCGGTCCGGGCAACCGCCGAAGTCGGGGGGACCGGCCTCGTCCGGGCAGCGGTCGTCGCGGTCCGCGATGCCGTCCACGTCCTTGTCCGGGCAGCCCGCGGTCCGCGCCGCGCCGAAGGCGTCGGGGCAGGCGTCGTCGTGGTCCGGGACGCCGTCCCGGTCGCGGTCCTTGACGCACCCCTTCTCCAGCACCGGCGCGTACGCGGCCGAGAAGCTCGCCATCCACCCGGGGCTGCCGTAGCCCTTCATCGTCCCGCCGCCCGCGACCGCGGACAGCGTGAGGTTCGTCCAGTGGAACCGCAGCCCGCCCGCGAGGTCGACCGCGTCCTGGAACTCGGACGAGTCCCCGGCCTTGCGCGACCACGGCTTCATCAGCGCGGTCCGCGCCTCCAGCGTGCCGATCGCCTCCAGCACGCCGCACAGGATCGGCGCGGACAGGCCGGCGCCCATCAGCAGCATGTGCCCGTACTCGGCGCCCTCGAGCTCGACCGCCTTCTTCAGCCGGACGCCGACGTTCACGGCCGCCAGCCACCCGCGCCGGGAGTAGTCGAAGACCGCCCACGTCGTCGCGGTGACGTTGTCGTCGCCCGCGAAGTGCCGCGCCGTGGCGGTCGGGAAGGACAGGTCCTCGGCCAGCGCGAGGCCGAACCCCTTGCCGTTGCCCCCAAGGATCGTCCCCTTGATGCCGAGCCGCACGTCGCCGAGCGAGAACCCGTCCACCTGCCGGAGCTTCAGCGAGTTGGTCTGGGGCCGCGGGTCCGCCTCGCCCTTCGCGAGCACCAGCGGGACCGACAGGCCCACGTCGAGGAACCCGAACAGGCCGAGACTGCCGGACACCTCGGTCACGCCCGAGTCGCGGATCATCGAGTACGTGTCGACCTTGGTGACGTCGTTGATGAGGCGCAGCGGGCTCGCGGTCCACGTGAAGCCGAGCCTCGCGCCCCATCCCAGGTGGGGGGACTGCGTGGCCGTCCGGATCCCGAGGATGTCGCCCGGGTGGGGCGAGGGGCGGTGCTGGATCACGTTCAGCTTCGGGTTCTCCAGGGCCGACGCGGCGACCGGCGCGACGAGCGCGGCCAGGAGCGCGGCGACCGCGAGGATCCGCAGACGATTCCTTGGCATGCCTTCCTCCCCGGGGGCGGGCGGAGCCCACCCGGTGCTTCCGGAAACCCGGCCGATGATACCAGCAGTTCGCCCGGCGCCCCAAAGCCGCGCGGTCCCGGTCCCTTCGGTGGTAGACTGCGGCGCTGCGGGCCCGGGCCCGCGAAGGGGAGGGCGGCGATGAGACGCGCGACGGTGCTGTTCGGGCTGGCCGGCCTGTTCGCGGCCGGTGCGGTACACGCGAAGACCTGGAAATACGACCAGTTCCCCGCGGACCTCGCGTCCGCGGCCGCGGCGGTGCAGGGGCAGCCGCTCGCGACGCAGCCCGGCTTCGCCCAGGGGGAGGCGTTCGGGCAGTTCTACCGGCCCGCGCCCGGCGACTACCCGATCGACATCACGGGGATCGAGATGATCCTCGCGGCGCCGCCGAGCGCGCCTTCGCTGACCACGCACGCGGTGATCGAGGTGTGGCTCGTGGCCGGCGACGGCCCCGGCCCGGATGCGGGCAAGACCGAGCCGGACTTCCGGATCAGCACGCAGGACCTGTTCAACCCGACGACCCGCCAGCTCGGGATGCCGCTCGTCGGCAACACCGGGCTGTCCATCGCCTTCGACCCGGACGAGCCGTCCGGCCATCCGCCGTCGATCAAGAGCGGGAACTTCATGGTGATGATCCGGTTCACCCAGCCGTCCAGGGACATGACGTCGGAGTGGGGCACGTTCCAGTGCGGCTCGTTCGGCTGCGGCTGCCAGAACGTCGGCACCCTGCACGACCAGTCGAGCAGCCCCAAGGCGAACGTGATGAACCTGCTGATGCCGCTCGGGAGCTGCTCGGGCGCCGCGACCGGCTGGAAGTGGATGAACGAGATCGGCGTGACCGGCGACGTCATCCTGCGCGTCGTCTCGACGGGCGGCGGGGGGTGCGAGGGGTCGTGCGCGGGCAAGGAGTGCGGCGACGACGGGTGCGGACTGCCGTGCGGCGCGTGCACCGGCGACAAGGTCTGCAAGTCGGGCAAGTGCGTGGACCCGTGCATGCCGAACTGCGCGGGCAGGGAGTGCGGCGACGACGGGTGCGGCGGCGCGTGCGGGGCCTGCGACCCCGGCGAGACGTGCGAGGCCGGGACGTGCAAGGGCGGCAACCCTCCCCCCCTGCCGGCCGTTTCCGGCATCTCGCCCGACTGGGGGTGGGTGGACGAGGCCACCCCCGTGACCGTGTTCGGCGCGGGCTTCCGGCAGGGCGCGATCGCGCGGCTCGGCGCCGCGAACCTCGTGGACGTGGCGGTCGTGTCCGACCTGAAGATCACCGCGACCGTGCCGAACCTGTTCAGCCCCGCGAAGTACACGTTGTCCGTGCTGAACCCCGACGGCGCGTCCGCCCTGCTCGAGAACGCCTTCGAGATTCGTGCTCGCCCCCAGCCCGAACCCGGTTCCGAGCCCCAGCCCGACTCCGATCCCGATCCCGCCGCCGACGCCGCGGGCGGCGACGTGCCCGATCAGAAGATCGTCGGCCCGGCGGACAGCGGATGCCGGGCCGGGCCGGTCGCGGGCCCCGCCGCCTGCCTGGTCCTGGCGCTCGCCGCGGCGGCCCTGCGGCGGAGGCGCGTGTGATGCGCTCGTCCCTGCCCGGGGTCGCCCGCGCGCTGCCGCCCGTGGTCGCGTGCGCGCTCCTGCTCGCGGCGCCCGCGTCTGCCTACGAGGTCAACGGCCGGCACTGGGATGCCATGCCGATCCCCTACCACGTGAACCCGGCCGGCGCCCCGGACTTCGGCGACGGCCGCACGCCCGAACGGGTGGTCGCGGACGCGATCGCCCCCTGGGCCGCGGTCGGCTGCGCGTCGATCTCGTTCGAGTACCAGGGCTCGACCGACGCGACCTACGCGCAGGACGGCCGAAACACGATCTACTGGGTGACGAAGGACTGGCCCTGGGGCAAGGGCGCGGCCGGGGCCACCTTGTGGCACGTGACCGACCCCGGCACGCCCCCGGAGGTCGACCTCGCGCTGAACGCCGAGGAGTTCGAGTGGCGCCCGGGCGGCGGCGACGCGACGCAGGCGGACGTCGTGGACCCGGCCTCGGTCATCGCGCACGAAGTCGGCCACTGGATCGGGCTCGCCCATTCTCCCCACCAGTTCGCGACCATGTACCAGGCCCTGCTCCCGGCCGGGATGCAGGCATCGCTCGACGGCGACGACCGCGCGGGGGCCTGCGCGATGTATCCGAGCGGCGAGCCGGACTGCGCGACCGACGCGGACTGCGGCGACGGGCACGCGTGTCGCGAGGTCGCGGGCGTGACCGTGTGCGACGAGGTGCACGACCCGGTCGGCGCGCCGTGCGACAAGCGGCACCTGAACTGCGACGACATGTGCTTCATCTCGTTCTACGAGTGCTCGTCCATCTGCGCGTTCACCGCGGGCGACTACTCGGAAGGCTACTGCGCGAAGCTGTGCGGCAAGTTCGGCCAGTGCCCGGGCGGCTACGACTGCGCTCACCTCGTGTCGCCGCCGGTCGCGGTCTGCCTGCGCGAGGAGCCGGGCGATCCCGGGCCGGAGCCGATCGCCGACTCCCCCCCGGACCCCGAGCCCGTCCCCGATCCCGATCTCGAGCCCGATCCCGAGCCCGATCCCGAGCCCGTCCCCGACAACGGCCCCGAGCCCGCCTCCACGTCAGAGCACGATCTCCAATCCGATCCGACGCCTTCGGCGCCTGGTGCGCACCCGGCGAGTTCAGGCTGCGCCGCCGGCGCCGTGCCGTCGATGGGGACCGCGCTCCTGCTGCTCCTCCTGCTGCTCGCGCCGTCCGGCAAGGGGCTCCAGCCGGCGGTCACGGCTCCGCGTCGAGCATCTCCGGCGACTCCAGCAGGGTCTTGATGCTCGCGGCGAGCTTGCCCGCCTGGTAGCCGTCGAGGACCCGGTGGTCGATCGACGCGGTCAGCGTACACATCGGCCGGGCCACCACCCGGCCTTCGCGCACGGCCGGGCGGTCCTCGACCTGGCCGACAACGATCACGATCGGCGCGCGGGAGAAACC
>VGRB01000378.1 GCA_016875475.1 Deltaproteobacteria bacterium | reverse complement strand
AAAAGAGGCTCGCCGCCATCGCCGACCTCGGCAAGTACGACGGCGTGATCGCGACGCTCGGCGTGCGCGGCCGCTACCACGTCGTGACGGACGCCGAGGCCGCGCAACTCGCGTCCCACCTTTCGGCCGGCGGCCGGGTCTGGCTCGAAGGCGGCGACTTCTTCACGGCGGCCCGCCAGCCCGCGACCGCACTTCTCCCGTACCTGGCGGCATGGGGCACCGGGGAGGCGTCCGGCAAGATCGCCCCCCCCGTGACCGGCCGCGCGTTCCTCGAGGGGTTGTCGGCCGGCGTGTCCGCCGGGCCGCTCAACGCCTCGAACGGCCTGCTCGCCCGAGCCCCCGGCACCCGGGCGCGCGAGGTCCTCCGCCTGGAGGGCGCCTCGCCGGTGTCCGCGCTCGCCGTGTCGCACGAAGGCGCGGCCGCGGGCGGCGGCACGTGGCGCACCGTGGGCTCCTCGTTCCCGTGGTCCGCGCTGGTCGGCGGCGAGACCCCGTCGATGATCCTCGCCGCGACGCTCGGCTTCCTCGAGGACGGATACGGCGAGGTCGCGTGCCAGGACGCGACGCCCTGCGACGACCAGGACCCGTGCACGGTCGACGCGTGCACCGGCGGCGCCTGCGCCAACGCGCTCCTTCCCGGCTGCACCGAGTGCCTGGACGACGCCGTGATGCGCGACGGGGTGACCCCCAGTTGCGGCGCGGCCGAGGCGTGCGTGGTCGCCGACGGACGCTGCACGCCGATCGCGTGCGGCGGCGCGCCGTGCACCATCGTCGCCGCGGCCGAGGGCGAACAGATGAACCGCGTCTTCACCGGTGCGTCCCCGGCGCGGAGCGAGATCGCGATCCCGCACGCCGGCAACCTCGTGGACCTCCAGGTCAAGGTCCGGCTCTCGAACCTGTCCTTCCGCGGCCCGGTCCGGCTCACGCTCCAGGCGCCCGACGGCCGCACGGTCGTGCTGAAGGACTACGACGCCGGGGTTCAGAGCGACCTGTACGCCACCTACGACGCCGGCGTCCCACCGGTCGGCTCGCTCGACGGCCTCGCGATCGGCGCGGGCGGCGCCCCGATGCCCGTTGCGGGGACCTGGGCGCTGATCGCGACCGTCGATCCCGCGGGCTTCCCGGTCACCGGCAGGATCGCGGGCTGGCAGATCCACGCGTCCCGGGCATGCGACCCGCGCTTCACGGGCGAGGACTGCGCCGCGTGCGCCCCGGGCTGGACCGGCGCCGGCTGCGCCACGTCGAAGGTCTTCTTCAGCGAGTACGTGGAGGGCTCGGGCAACAACAAGGCGGTCGAGATCCACAACGCCTCGGACGCGCCCGTGGACCTCTCTGGCTGCGCGGTGCGAACGTACTACAACGGGGCGACGACCCCCGCGTCCGTCATCACGCTGTCCTCGACCCTCCCCCCCGGCGGCTCGGTGACGATCTGCCACCACCTCGGCGTGGCGCCCGCGTGCGACCAGGCGTCGAGCGAGCCGAGCTACCTGTCCTTCAACGGCGACGACGCGGTCGAACTGTGGTGCGGCACGACGCGCGACGCGATCGGGCAGATCGGCGTGGATCCGGGCGCCTACTGGGCATCCGGCGCGGTGCAGACCCAGGACCGCACGCTCCGCCGCGCGTGCAGCGTCGCGGCCGGCGACACGAACGGGACCGACGCCTTCGACCCCGCCGCCGAGTGGGAGGTCCTCCCGATCGACACGCTCGACGGCCTCGACTGGCGCGGCTGCGCCTGCGCCCTGTCGCCCTGCGTCCACGGGACGTGCACCAACGCCGGCGACTCCTACACGTGCGCGTGCGCGGCCGGATGGGAGGGCCGGGACTGCGACGTGAACACCGACGACTGCACGCCCGACCCGTGCGTTCACGGCGCGTGCACCGACCTCGTCGCCGGCTACTCCTGCGCGTGCGACGCGGGCTGGTACGGCGACACCTGCGCGAGCGACACGGACTGGTGCACCCCGAACCCGTGCGTCCACGGGCAGTGCACGATCGGCGTCACCGGCCCGGACTGTGCCTGCGAGGCCGGCTGGACCGGCGCGACCTGCGGCGACGACATCGACGACTGCACGCCGAACCCATGCGTCCACGGGACCTGCACGGACGGCGTGGCGTCGCACACGTGCGCCTGCGACGCGGGCTTCGCCGGTGCCGATTGCGACCGCTCCGCGCTGTTCTTCTCGGAGTACGTGGAGGGGACCGGCAACAACAAGGCCGTCGAGGTCGCGAACGCCGGTCTCGTCGCGCTCGACCGCGGCGCGTGCTCGGTCCGGATCTATGCGAACGGCTCCGCGACCCCGACCGCGACCGTTCCGCTGACCGCGGGCAGCATCGCTTCGGGGGGGATCTGGGTGCTGTGCAACCCCGCCCTCGCCGGCGCCGCGACGTGGTGCGACCAGACGAGCGGATCCCTGACGCACAACGGCGACGACGCGATCGACCTCTTCTGCGGAGGCGCGGTGCGCGACGTGTTCGGGAAGGTCGGCCAGGACCCGGGCACGGCCTGGGGGGGGCTGACGGCGGACCGCACGCTGAGGCGGAAGTGCGCGATCGGAGGCGGCGACGCGACGGGCGACGACGCATTCGACCCGACCGTCGAATGGGACGCCCTCGACGCCGACACGCTCGGGGGCCTGAAGGTGCGCGGCTGCAAGTGCCTGCCCGGCCCCTGCGCGCACGGCACCTGCGTCGATCTCGGCACGTCCGAGCGCTGCGCGTGTTCCGCGGGGTGGACCGGCGACAATTGCGACGTCGAGACGAACGAGTGCGACCCGAACCCCTGCCTGAACGGGGGGACCTGCACCGACGGCGTCGGGAGCTTCACCTGCGACTGCCCGAACGGGTGGGCCGGCGCCACCTGCAACGTCATCCTGGGCACCGCCGACGCGTGGTGCCAGGTCGTGGAGCCGGGGACCATCGCCCTCGAGATCGGCGCGTTCGGCACCGCCTGGAGCGCCCTGCACGTGCCGGGCCTGACCGACCGCGACGACGGCGTGAACACGGTCGCCGGCCTGCGCTCCGAGGCGGGCGTCGGCCCCGACGGCACGAACCCGTGGGGCGCGGGCTGGGCCTGGGCGACCGCGACCGGCCAGAACGGCTCGTCGGGCAACGACCGGTACTCCGCCGACCTCGGCGGCATCCCGGTGCCGGGGTCGTTCGACTTCGCGTTCCGCTACAGCCTCGACGCCGGCGCGACCTGGAAGTACTGCGACCGCGACGGGTCCACCCCGAGCGGCGGCGACCCGCAGTCGGGCTACGCGACGGCCCAGGCGGGCACGCTCGCGGTCGGCTGCCCCGCGGGCCAGTACGACTCCGGCGGCGCGTGCCTGCCGTGCTCCGCGCAATGCTCGGCCTGCACCGGCGCGGCCGCGTGCACCGCGTGCGAGGCCGGCTTCTTCCTGCACGGGAACTCGTGCTACGCGTCCTGCCCGGTCGGTCGCTGGGAGAACCCGGCGACCCGCACCTGCGACGCGTGCGCGGCCGAATGCGAGGCCTGCGAGACGGCCGCGGACGACTGCACGGCGTGCGTGGCGGGCTACGTGCTGTCCGGCGCGTCGTGCGTCCCGGGCAACCCGGATTGCACGGGCCGGACCACGCTGACCGCGGGCAC
The DNA here is from genome assembly GCA_016875475.1 of Deltaproteobacteria bacterium. Taxonomy (GTDB): domain Bacteria; phylum Myxococcota_A; class UBA9042; order DTJE01; family DTJE01; genus VGRB01. The sequence continues at coordinate 1,752 of VGRB01000378.1, read as the reverse complement.
GGCCCTGTCCACCGGGAACGGCCCGTCCGTCGTGGCGCTCGGGGACGTGAACGGGGACGGCAAGGCGGACGCGGTCGTCGCGAACCGCCTCTCGAACACTGTGAGCGTGCTGCTCGGCAACGGCGACGGCACGTTCCAGCCGAAGACGGACTACGCGGTGACCGCGCCGGCGGCGATGGTCGTCGCGGACGTGGACGCGGACGGGAACCTCGACGTCGCCGCGGCCTCGGCCTCGACCCCGTCCGGCGTCGCGACGGTGTTCTGGGGCAACGGCGACGGGTCCTTCGTGACCCCCGGCGCGACCGCGACGACCACGGGCCTTCCGTACGGCTTCGCGGCGGGCAGGCTGAACGCCGACGCGCGGCTCGACATCGCGGCCGGCGGTACGAGCACCAACCAGGTCAGCGTGATCCTCCACTCGGACGTGACCGCGCGGACCTTCGGGGCCAAGGTCGACACGGGGCTCACCCAGCCGATGTCGCTCGCGATCGGCACGCTCGACGGCACCAACGTCGACATCGTCTCCACCTCGCGCAGCTCGAACGTGGTCCGGGTGCTCCGGAACAACGGGGCCGGGGGGTTCACGCTGTTCGGCACCTCGTACGCGACCGGCTCCACGCCGGACGCGCTCGTGCTGGCGGACGTGACCGGCGACGGGCGCCTCGACGCCCTCACCACGAATCGCGGCGCGAGCACGCTGTCCGTCCTCCCCGGCAACGGCGCGCGCGGCTTCGGCGCCAGGACCGACTTCACGACCGGATCGACCGGCGCGCTCCCGGTGACGTACAGCCGGACGTTCGCGCTGGTGGACGTGAACGCGGACGGACGGCCCGACGCGGTCGTGCCGGATCAGTCGAACGCCAAGGTGAGCGTGCTGCTCGCGACCGGCTCCACGCCGATCTTCGGAACGCGCTGGACCGTGGACGTGGGGAGCGGCCCGATCTCGACCGCGGGCGGCGACGTCAACAACGACGGCCGGCCGGACGTGCTGGTGGCCAACTACCTCGGGAACAGCGTGAGCGTGCTGATCGCGGGCTGCGAGTCGACGCCGGCGTGCGCGGACGACGGGAACCCGTGCACGGTGGAGGCGTGGCAGCCGCTGAACAACGCGTGCGGGTGGACGAACGACGCGACGTACGCGGAGGAGTGCTACACCGGCGCGGCGGGGACGAAGGACGTCGGCAACTGCCGCGGTGGCACGAAGACCTGCACGGGCGGCGTGCTCGGCGCCTGCACGGGCCAGGTCCTGCCCGCGTCCGAGACGTGCGACGGCGAGGACGACGACTGCGACGGCTGGACCGACAACGGGAGCCTGTGCGGCGACGGCATCGCGTGCACGGACGACGTGTGCGCGGGCCTCGCGGGGTGCACGAATCCGGTCGCGGCCGGGAGCTGCCTGATCTCCGGCACGTGCCGGGTCGCGGGCGACCGCGAGCCCGGGCAGACGTGCTCCGGTTGCGTGAGCGGCGCCACGGCGTGGGGACCGCTGACCGGCGTCGCGTGCGACGACGGCCAGTCCTGCACCACGGGCGACCAGTGCACGGCCGGGACCTGCGCGGGCGCCGCCGCGGGCAACGGCACCGCGTGCGACGACGGCGACGGCTGCACCACGGGCGAGGTCTGCGCTTCCGGCCAGTGCGGGGGGGGTACGGGGCTGGCGTGCGCCGCGCCGGACGCCTGCCACCAGGCGGGGGCGTGCACGTTCGACCGGTGCGCCTTCCCGGCGGCCGCGGACGGGACCGCGTGCGGCGG
>VGRB01000377.1 GCA_016875475.1 Deltaproteobacteria bacterium | reverse complement strand
TTTTGCTCGTCCGCCTCGGGCCGGACCTGCCGGGAGTAGACCGAGAACGCGCCCCGGAACGAGCCCATGTCGTAGTCGCAGGCCTCGAACCGCAGGTCGCGATGCGTCCCGCTCGCCACCACGGCGCAGGTCAGCCCGACGAACCCGGCGTCGAGGTAGAAGTCCGCGCGGCCGTTGATCTTGTCCGACAGGGTGTCCGGTCCGAAGCGCTCGGACGGCCCCGCCCGCATGCCGGGCGGCTCGCAGCGCGGGAGCCCTTCCGGCGCCGGACGCGGCGACAGGGCCCACCACGCCGACGCGCCGGCGGCGCCGGCCGCCGCGACCGCCGCCAGGACCGCGACCCGGCGCGCCATCAGGCCCTCCCAAGGTCGCGGCAGGCCTCGCGAAGGAGCCGCCCGACCGGAAGCCCGCGCGGGCAGGCGCCGTCCAGGGCCGCGGAGTCGCACGCCGCGACGCGGGCCTCGACGCCGTCCGGCAGGGACGCGAAGGTCGCGCACGCGCGGTCCCGCTCGCCGTATGCCCGGAGGTACATCAGCGACCGCATCACGGCCGCGACCGGGACGCCGGCCGGCGGCTCGCACCGGCGGCAGCCGTCGCAATACTCGCCCCGCGTCGCCTCGGCGTGCTCGGCGAGCCCGCGCGGCACGGTCCCGGAGAGGCGGGCGTCCGCGGCCGCCGCGGCGAACGCGTCGAGCGTCGCGACGTCCTGCATCCTCGCGAGCACGCAGGCGATGCGGCCGTCGGACAGGGCCGCCTTCAGCTTCTCTCCGTCCGCCGGGATCCGCTGTGCCGCGGGGGCCGCGTTCGACGGCGCGCTCTCCCCCATGGGCCCGAGCCCACGGAACTTCATCCCCGCGAGCCCGATGCCCGCGGCCGCGCACGCGTCGATCGCGCCGGACAGGGCACGGTCCTCCCGCAGCCGGTAGTTGTACTGGAACAGGACCACGTCGAACCCCGTCGTGGCCGCGGCGGCGGACAGGCACGGGACCGCGTCGTGCGTGCTGAAGCCGAACAGGCGGATCCTCCCGGACGCCTTCGCCTGCTCGGCCCACCGGCGGATACCGGGCGGCTCGAGCTGCGACGCCGAGTCCACGCCGTGCAGCATGAACAGGTCCACCCGGTCGGTGCGCATCCGGTCGAGCGACCGCACGAGGCTCTGCTCGAGGTCCGCGGGGTCGAACCGCTCCGACTTCGTGACCAGGAACACGCGGGCCCGCTCGTCCGGGAACTTCTTGAAATAGCGGCCGATCCCGACTTCGCTGTTGCCGTTCGCGTACGTGGCGGCAGTGTCCCACCAGCCGATGCCGCGCCGGACGGCGCGCCGGAGCACGACGTGGCTCGCGGCCGTGTCGAAGTCGAAGCCCGCGCCGAGGACCGGCACGGCCACGCCGGTCCTGCCGAGCGGCCGTGTGGGCAGCGCCTTCTCGTCCCCGGCGGCCTCGGCCCGCCTGCCCGCGAGCGCGGCGACGCCCGCGCCGACCGCTCCGATGAACCCGCGTCTGGAGAGCTTCTCCATCGACCCCGATGATCCGCCTACCGTCCCAGGATCGCCAGCACCACGTTGTCGTCCGCGCACTCGAAGCGGTCCGGTGACGCCAGCGACTCGACCACCCCGCGGTCCAGCCCGCAGGCGGTGAAGTCCCCGAGCACCATCGCCAGGCGATCCAGCAGGGCGCGGTCGAAGCCCTGCACCGGGGTTCCCCGTGCCCGCACCTCCAGCCACCGGCCGAGCTGCGGCAGGAGGTCGTCGACGAACAGCCGATCGCCCTTCTCGTACGTGTCGAGGTCGAGCAGGATGCAGTCGGGCTGCTCCTCGAACGCCCTGCGGCACGTCTCGTGCCCGGCCAGCCCGGCGTTCGCCCTCTCGGCACACCCCGCGGACCTGCAGAAGGACGGCAGCGCGTCGCGCCCCGCGAGCAGGGCGAGGTCGTCGAAGCCGACCGACCTTCTGACGCCGTCCATGTAAGGCACGAGCGACCGCGACGCGATGCAGTACGACCCCGGGGGGACCTTCGCGAGGCAGGACCTCAGCGTGCGGGGGTGCGCGCCCTCCGCGGCCGCGGTCGCCACGGTCCGCACGACGGCGGACGGCACGTTCACGCCCTGCCAGCGAGCGCCGGCCGAGTACGCGACTGCCAGCGCCAGGATCCCGAGCGCCAGCCGCGCCTGCAGCCGCGCCCTCCGCCCCCCCTCCGGAGCCCGGGCCGTCGCGACCGCCACCCCGTCGATCGCCGCCAGGCACAGGAAGCCGACGAACGACGTCACGCAGCCGTGGAGCACCCAGGAGCTGGACACGAACAGGAACAGGTCCGGCAGGACGACGAGCAGCAGGCGCCGGTTCAGCGGCAGGAACAGGAACACCGAGAACGCGACCGCGACCTCGGCGGCACCGAACGCGTAGGTCGCCAGGATCTCCGGCAGCCTCGACCACGTCGCGTCCGACAGGATCCCGAGCACCGCGCCGGGCGTGCCCCCGAACCGCTCGGACGGAAGGCCGAAGTACAGCCAGGCACCGATCGCGGCGATCGCCGCGGCCAGCGCCGACTGCGTCACGAGCGCCCGCCTCAGGGCCCGACGCCGCTCCGCGTCCGCGGCGCGGTACAGGAGCGCCACCCAGATCAGCCCGTTGACCACGTTGACCGGGTTGACGAGGCCGAACAGCGCGAGGAAGACCGCGAACCGGGTGTGCCGGGCCCGGTCCAGTGCGTCCTGCGCGAGCGCCAGGAAGAACAGGTTGACGCTGAACTGGCCGGCCGCAGCCTTGGTCGTGAAGTACGGCACGAACAGCGGCGTCACCGCCAGGAACGCGGCCGCCCACGCCCCGTCGAGCCGCCGGCGCGCGACGCGGTACAGCACGAAGCACGACGACACGTTCAAGAGCAGCATCAGCGTGCGGTGGGCGAACGCCGCCTCGGGCACGGGCCGCACGGCGAGGCGGACCAGCGCCTCCAGCGTGTCCATCGTGCCCCACAGCAGGAAGTCGAGGACCCGGACGTCGACCGGGGGGACCTCGATGTGCGGGTGCCGGTACGAGATGTCCTCGATGTAGCCGCCGGTGAACTGGAACAGCGAGGCGTGGGGCCCGAACTCGACCAGCTCCTTCAGGAACAGCACGAAGGTCGCGCCGGCGACCACGGCCGCGCAGGCGGCCACGAAGACCGCGGGCCCCCGGCCGCCCGCCGGGACGGCCCCGTGGAGTCGAGGCACGAGGAGCCCGTCGCTCCGGAACACGGCGCCCGGCACGCGGGCGAGGCCGCGGAGGGAGAGTCCCCCGGCGCGCGCCGCGGCGATCGCGGCGACGAGCACGCCCGCGAACGCGGCCGGGTAGAGCCAGGACACCTGCCATGCGCCGTGCACGCACACCTCGCGTCAGGTCGGGGACATGGGGACCGGGTCGGACACGATCACCTCGCCGTCGCGGACGACCGCCCAGCGCGAGTACCAGCGCATGGGCTTGTACGACCTCACCTCGATCAGCCGGACGACCTCGCCTTCCGGGAGGCGCAGGCGGACGCGACCGGCCTCGAACCGCCCGGCGTCGATGCGCTCCGGCCGGATCGGGTGGACCCTCGACACCGGCCGGGGCCGGCCGGCCACGAAGACCAGGTAGACCGTGCCGAACCGGTCCCGGGCCGCGGCCAGGCTCTCCGGGTGCTCCGACCACGGCACGTCGAACGGCGTCACCAGGAACGGCCGGCTCCCGTCGAGCACCAGCGGGTCGGACGCGCCCGGATGCCCGGCGTCCCCGTCCGCGATCCTCAGGGGCTCTTCCGACAGCAGCGGCGGCCGCGACAGGTCCAGCTCCACGTCGACCATCCGCTCGGCCGCGTCGGGAGGCCGGGCCGCGAACGGACGCAGTTCCGGCGTCCCCCCCTCGCCCGTCGCGGCGAGCGCGGCCTGGATCGAGAGCGGCGCGACCGTCACGTCGGTGCCGATCACGGACAGCGTCAGGAGGTCCGGCGTCGGCCGTTCGTAGGCCTCGATCCCGGGCCGCCCCAGGTCCGCGATCAGCCGCTCGACCGACCGGACCGCGACGGGCGGCGACGTGCGGTCGAGGTCGATCCGCGGCAGGACTCCGGGGAACAGGCGGCGGCGGTCGAGCGCCAGGTAGTCGGGCGTCTCCCTCGACCCGAGCGCCAGGTCGGTCGGGATGATCCGCGCGGGGAAGGTCCGATCCGGGCGCCCGTCCGCCGGCGCATCGAGCCCGCCGACCGCCAGCGCGAAGGCGACCGGTGCCGCGGCCGACACCGCGATCCAGGCGGCGCGGCGGGTGATCGGCACGGCCCGGTCCGCGGCCCACGCGATGCCCGCGACGATCGCCAGGACCATGGGCGGCAGGACCGTCGCCGGGATCCCCATCTTGTTCGGCTCGATCCACCCGGACTGCACCATCACGATCGCCAGGAGCGGCGCGGCCCAACCCACGAGCAGCAGGCCGGTCCTGCGGTCGGCGCGGAACAGGGCCGCGACGCCCGCCGGCACGAACGCGGCCAGCGCGACCCCGAACCTCGCGGCCAGGTCGAGCGGGTACGCGACGAAGTTCGGGAACGCCAGGTAGGGCGACCGAACGGGCTCCGCGACGAACGGGAACCCGAGCAGCATCGGCGCGTCGAACGGGACGCCAAGGAACGAGTGGGGCGCGGGCGGCCGGTTGATCGCGCCCTCGAACCACCCGATGTCCTGGCGGAAGAGGAACGAGTGCAGGATCCCCTCCGGCAGCAGGGTCGGCAGCGAGGCGACCGCGAACACGGCCGCCGGACGCCACCCGCCGCGCAGCAGGAACACCGCGACGAACGGCATCGCGAGCACGGCCTCGTGCCGGATCGCCAGGAACATGCCGGTCGCGACCCCGGCCGCGGCTGCCGCCACGCGCGGGCGCAGGAGGAAGGCGAGGGCCAGCGACCCGAACCCGAGGGACAGGAAGTTCTCGTCGTACGTCCGGGTCCCGAGCCCATACGGGCTGAACGTCAGCAGGATCGCGGTCGCCCAGCCCGCCCACTCGCGGCCGACCACGCGGCGCCCGAGCAGGTAGCCGAGTCCCGGCAGGAGCAGGCCCTGGAGCGCGAACACCACCCGGAAGCCGAAGGGGCCGAACAGGGAGAGCGACGAGGCGACCAGCGTGGCGGGGCCGATGCGCTGCCCCTGGTTGAACGCGAGGAACCGGTTCGGCACGTGGCCGAACAGGGGATCCGACTGGTAGACCGACAGGGGCTCGCCGCCGGTCGCGATCGAGAGGAGGTCCGGACGGAGCGTGCCCTGCACGATCTCGCTGCTGGCGCGGACCATGCACGCCTCCTCCCAGAGGAGGTCGCCGTCGTAGAACGCGAGGAAGAACGCGGTCGCCGCCGCGGTCAGCCCCCAGAGCGCGACCTGGCGCCGGGTCGGCCGCGCGAGCCAGGACGAGAAAA
>VGRB01000376.1 GCA_016875475.1 Deltaproteobacteria bacterium | reverse complement strand
GGCAGACGTCCTCGTGCGGCAACTGCGGGTACCAGGAGCGGTACTGCCAGTCGAACTGCCAGTGGGGCGGCTGGAGCGGCTGCATCGGGCAGGGCGAGTGCTCGCCGTCCTCGCAGCAGAGCGAGTCCTGCGGGTGGTGCGGGACACGGTACCGGACGTGCTCGTCGTCCTGCTGGTGGGGGGGGTGGGGCTCCTGCCAGGGCCAGGGCGCGTGCTCGCCATATTCCTCGCAGAGCCAGGACTGCGGCAACTGCGGCAGCCAGTCGCGGTCGTGCCAGTCGAACTGCCAGTGGGGGAACTGGGGGTCGTGCACCGGCCAGGGCTCGTGCTCGCCCGGCCAGCAGCAGTCCCAGGGGTGCGGCAACTGCGGGACCCAGTGGCGGACGTGCGGAACCTCCTGCTCGTGGGGCTCCTGGGGGACGTGCGGAGGCACCGGGCCGTGCTCGCCGGGCAGCACCACGCCGGGCGGGTGCGACGGCTGCTCGCAGAAGGTCTGCACGGGGAGCTGCCAGTGGGGGGGGTGTTCGCTCAAGCCGGGCAACGCGTGCGAGTGGAAGAGCGGCTACAACCACCGCTGCTGCTGGTACGGCGGGAACGACGGCTTCCAGTGGTGCCTGTCGTCGTGCCAGTGGAGCACGGCCTGCGCGACCTCGTACTCCTGCAACTGACGGCTGCCCGGCGCCGCCCCCGATCTGGACTTCCGCGCCCGTTGGCGCCAAGATTCCGCCGCACGCGGCGAACCGCGCGACACGAGCCCGGAGGCGAGAATGTACAAGCCCGTCGAGAAGTTCCCGGACCTGCCCGCCATCGAGAGGCGCATCCTCGACCTGTGGAAGGCGACCTCCGCGTTCGAGAAGCTGCGGGAGAAGAACCGCGGCGGGCCGCGCTGGAGCTTCCTCGACGGTCCGATCACCGCGAACAACCCGATGGGCGTGCACCACGCCTGGGGCCGCACGCTCAAGGACATCTACCAGCGCTACCACGCGATGCTCGGCCAGGACCAGCGGTGGCAGAACGGGTTCGACTGCCAGGGGCTGTGGGTCGAGGTCGAGGTCGAGAAGGAGAAGGGCTTCTCGTCCAAGCAGGACATCGAGTCCTACGGCATGGACCGCTTCGTGGAGGACTGCAAGGCGCGCGTCCGCAAGTACGCCGCCGTGCAGACCGGGCAGTCGCGCCGCCTCGGCTACTGGATGGACTGGGGCAACGACTACTTCACGATGACGGACGAGAACAACTACACGATCTGGTCGTTCCTCAAGCGCTGCCACGACCGCGGGCACGTCTATTTCGGCGCGGACGCGATGCCGTGGTGCCCGCGCTGCGGGGTCGGGCTTTCCCAGATGGAGCTGCACGAGGGCTACCGCTGGGTCGAGCACCTGAGCGTGTTCGTGCGCTTCCCGATCCGGGGCCGCGACCGCGAGGCCCTCCTGGTCTGGACGACCACGCCCTGGACCCTCACATCCAACGTCGGCGCGGCCGTCCACCCGGACATGACCTACAACCGCGTGCGCCAGGGCGAGTGGACGTACTGGGTCGGCGCGGAGAACTGGGACGCGGAGCGCGCGATCGAGGTCGAGGAGGACGCGGCGGTCGGCAAGAAGCGGCGCGTGGTCAAGCTCCAGTCGATCGTGCAGCACCTGAAGAAGCACGGCGAGTACGAGGTCGTCGGGACGGCGCGCGGGTCCGAGCTGATCGGGCTCGAGTACGACGGGCCGTTCGACGACCTGCCGGCCCAGGCCGACGCGGGGGGGTACCCGTACGCGGACGCGAAGCTGATGGATCGGGCAGGCGTGTCCTGCCACCGCGTGGTGCCGTGGGAGGCGGTCACCGGCGGCGAGGGCACGGGCATCGTCCACATCGCGCCCGGGTGCGGCGCCGAGGACTTCGAGCTCGGGCGCGAGCATGGCCTGGTCGCGATCTCGCCGCTCGACGACGCGGGCCGCTACCTGCCGCGGTTCGGCCGGTTCGCGGGCCTGTACGCGCACGACGTGGCGCCCGAGATCGTCGCGGACCTGAAGCAGAAGGGCCTGCTGATCGCGTCCGAGCACTACCCCCACCGGTACGCGCACTGCTGGCGGTGCTCGACGCCGATCGTCTACCGCCTGGTGGACGAGTGGTTCATCGACATGTCCTGGCGCGAGGAGATCGTCCGGACGGTCCCGCAGATCCGCTGGATCCCGGAGTACGGCCAGCAGCTCGAGCTGGACTGGCTGCGCAACATGGGCGACTGGATGATCTCGAAGAAGCGCTACTGGGGGCTCGCACTGCCCATCTGGCGCTGCGATCGGCACGCGGCCGCCGACCCGGCCGACCGGTGCGACTGGTTCACGGTGGTCGGGGGGAAGGACGAGTTGCGGGAGCAGGCGATCGCCGGATGGGAGGCGTTCGACGGCCACAGCCCGCACCGGCCGTGGGTCGATGCGGTCAAGGTCCGATGCGGGAAGTGCGGCGGGACCGCGTCGCGCGTGCCCGAGGTCGGCAACCCGTGGCTCGACGCCGGGATCGTGCCGTTCTCGACCATGGGCTACGCGACCGACCGCGAGTCCTGGGAGAAGTGGTTCCCGGCGGACCTCGTGCTCGAGTGCTTCCCGGGCCAGTTCCGGAACTGGTTCTACTCGATGCTCGCGATGAGCGCGATGATGCAGGACGAGCGCTGGGCCGACCGCCAGCCGGACGGCGTGTCCCGCGTGCGGCCGCCGTTCTCGACGCTGGTGGGCCACGCCCTCGTCCGCGACGAGGGGGGCCGGGAGATGCACAAGTCCCTCGGCAACGCGATCGCGTTCGACTTCGCCGCCGATCGGATCGGGGCCGAGGCGATGCGCTACATCTACGCGTCGCAGACGCCCGTGAACAACCTGAACTTCCCGAACGTCGCGGAGGACCGCCCGAAGGACAAGGTGCACCGCGATGTCGAGGTCCTGCGCGAGCTGCTGACCTTCTGGAACTGCTACAGCTTCTACGTGACGTACGCCGAGGTCGACGGGATCTCGCCTGACCGGCTGAGCGTGCCGCCGGCCGAGCGCCCCGACCTCGATCGCTGGATCCTCTCCAAGTACGAGCGGCTGGTGGCGTTCGCCGCGGACTGCTACGAGAACTACAAGGTCCAGCTGCTCATGGGCCGGTTCGAGCGGTTCGTGGACGACCTGTCCACGTGGTACCTGCGCCGCTCGCGCCGCCGGTTCTGGAAGAGCGAGTCCGACACCGACAAGCTCGCCGCGTACTCGACCCTGTTCGAGGTACTGGAGGGATTGTGCCGCGTCATGGCGCCGGTGCTGCCGTTCCTGACCGAGGAGGTCTGGCAGAACATCGTCCGGTCCGCGCGGCCGGACGCGCCGGTCAGCGTGCACCTGCTGCCGTTCCCCGAGTACGACGCATCGCGCGTGGACGAGGGGATCGAGGCTCGCATCGACGCGGTCGTGCGCTACCGCAACCTCGGGCTGCGACTGCGAAACGAGGCGAACCGGAAGGTGCGCCAGCCGCTCCGCGCGATCCGGATCCAGCCGGCGACCGCGGCCGAGCGCGATGCCCTGGCCACGCCCGAGTACGCGGCCCAGCTCGCGGAGGAGCTGAACGTCAAGGCGGTCGAGCTGGACGAAGTGAAGTCCATGCTCCGCACCTCGATCCGCGCGGACCTGCGCGCGATCGGGAAGCGCTACGGCAGGTACTCCAAGGAGATCCAGGCCCACCTCGCCGCGTCCGATCCGGCTGCGGTGCGGGCCGCGGCGGCGAACGGCGGGACGTACCGGTTCAACGTCGCGGACGGCACCGAGGTCGCGCTGGCCGAGGCCGAGATCGAGGTGCGCGAGGCGGGGCCGGAGGGCTTCGCGGTGCTGTCGGACGAGGGCGCGTTCGTGGCCCTCGACGTGACCGTGACGCCCGAGCTTCGCCGCGAGGGCATCGCGCGCGACTTCGTGCGCGGCGTGCAGGACTACCGCAAGGAGCGCGACCTCCACGTGGCCGACCGCATCGCGCTGCGCTACGCGGCCGGCGACGCCGAGACCGCGGCCGCGATCGAGGAGTGGCGGGACTACGTGGCCCGCGAGACGCTCGCGGTCGAGATCGCCGCCGACCCCGCGCTGCCCGCGGACGGCCCGGACGTGAAGGTCGTGAAGGCGGGCGGCAAGGCCGTTCGGATCGCTCTGGCGGTGGTGCCCGCCGTGTAGGTTCCTGTCGCGCACGCCTTCGGCGCGCTCGATGTCATGGCTTCCTCGGTGATCCTGGCGGTCGGCGCCCGCGATCTGGACGGCATGGGCGGGCCGCTGTTCGGCGTGTCCACGCTGGGTCTCGCGGTCGGCCTCGCGGACCTCTGCGTGACGATCGCTGCCAGGCAGATGCCGCCCAAGGCGGAGGCGCTTCTCCGCCGCGTCCACCTCGGCTTCAACACGCCGCAGGCCCCCGGGCTGTCGCTCGTCGGCACGTTCTGACGCACGGTCTCGCGTCCGCCGCGGCTATGCCGCCTCCAGCAGGAACTCGACCTTCACGGCGTCGTAGGGGAACTCGATCCGACCGTCCCCGGTCCGGTCCAGGATGCCTGCCCGAAGCAGGCCGGTCACGTCGCCGTGGACGGCCTTGACGTCGCGTCCGACCCGGCGGGCGGCCTCGCGGATGGACACCGGGCCCGCACCGCAGAGGGCCTTGAGCAGATCCCAGCGCTTGGCGGTCAGGACCCGCCAGAGCAACTCCGGGGTGTCGAACACGATCCGGGCGTCTCGGTCGGCCCGGTTCTCGGTCCACGCCGCCGCCACCTCGGCCAGGGACGCCCCGAGCGATCGCACCTCAAGGACGACCGTGCTCATGGTTCCACCTCTCGACGTCCGCCAGGAAGTGTTCCAACACGCGCCGCGGACGTCAAGGCACGCGAGCAACGCGCCCGGGAGAACGCCCCGCGTCGTCGATCGCGAGGGAAGGCCGGGAAACTACTCGCAGTCTACGCTGAGGGAGTACGAATCCCAGGAGGATCCCTCGACCACGATGTAGTACGTCCTGCCCGCCTCGGCCTGGAAGTCCAGGCCGACGGAGAAGCCGAAGTCCCACTTCATGCAGGCGGCCGGGTTGCAGGCCCCGGCCAGCACGTATGCGACCCACGTGTCCGAGGAGCCGCCGTACCCGGAGACCCACACGTCGACGGTGCCGGTCTTCGGGGCGACGAACCGGTAGATCGTGTCGTACCAGTCCATCTTGTCGTGGTCGCACGCCGCGTTCGTCGCGCCGTGCACGTCGTCGGTCCACAGGTCCCAGTGGTCCCAGTCGCCGCAGTCGATGTCCGCGTCGATCTTCTTGCAGGTCTCCTGGAGACCGGGGACGCAGGTGCCGCCCTTGCAGACGTCGCCGATCGTGGTCGGGTCGCCATCGTCGCACGGGACGCCGTCAACCGGGCAGGGAGGGGGCGGGAGGTCGGGGGAGGAGTC
>VGRB01000375.1 GCA_016875475.1 Deltaproteobacteria bacterium | reverse complement strand
CGGTCGTCGGGGTGGCCGCGCCCGCTCGTGACGCCGTGGTCTACGATCCTGCCTGCGGCTCGGGGACCTTCCTCAGCGAGACCCTCAGGTTCTGGAGGGACGGCAACGGTGCCGGGGCTACCTCGCGGGTCTACGGCTCTGACATCAATGCACGGATGCTGCTGATTGCCGAACTGAATCTCGGCCATGTGCGCGACGTGGAGTTTCTCGGACGCACCCTCGACGCCCTGTCCCCCGGGGACAGCGGCCATTCCTGGCCGCGCCCGAACTCCGTGGACCTGATCCTGACCAACCCGCCGTTCGGGGTCTATGTGGACCCCGTCGCTGTGGAATCGCTGGGACTCACGACGACTCCGCGTCGCGGCACGGGAGGGAAGCTGCAGAGTGAAGTCCTCTTCGTCGAGCAGTGTCTCCGGTGGCTGCGGCCGGGCGGGATGCTCGCGATCGTGGTCCCGCGCAGCGTGGTCACGAACGACGTGCTGACGGACGCGAGGCGGGCCATCGATCTGATGGCATCGCTTGTCGCGGTACTGGCCCTGCCACCCGAGACCTTCGCCTCGACCGGCACACAGACGAACACGGTTGTGCTGTTCCTCCGCAAGCGCGGCGAAGGCGCCTCGACGTCGGGCGCTACGGTCGTTCCAGTCGCGGAGGTATCGAACGTCGGATACGATTCGACCGGGCGAGAGCGTGCCGGAAGCCAGCTCACGCAGGCTGCGTCGGACCTGCGTGAAGCGATGACGACCGGCGGGTCGGGCGGTCTCGTCCGGCCGGTCGAGGTCCCCGGCGACGCTCAGCTCTCGGCATTCGCCGCGGCCTGGGCCCGGGGGCCCGGCACGCGCACGACCCGGAGGCTCGGGGATCTCGTCGAGGTCGTGCAGACCGGACGGACCCCGGCGAGGTCCGCCTACACACCGGCGGGTGTGTTCACGGTGAAGGTCGGAAACCTGACGGGCCAGGGCATCGATTGGACGCCTCGCGATCGCAACTTCGTCGCGCCGGCCGCCGTCTCGGACGGACTCATGCTGGCCGAAGGCGACGTGGTCCTGACGTCGTCCGCGCACCACCCCCGCGATATCGCCGAGAAGGTCGACATCGTCCACGCCGTCCCGTCGGCCATCGGCGGGCGGGCGACGTTCACGGCGGAGGTCATGCGGCTGCGCGTCAAGCGCGCCGTGGCGGACCCGTACGAACTGCTCGCCATCCTTCGCATGCCCGGCACGAAGGCTGCCATCCGGAGGCTGGTGCGAGGACAGACTGCGCATCTCCGGCCCAAGGATCTGCTCGACCTGCCGGTCCCGGAGGGCGCCGTTCCGGACCGTGCGGTGGCCCTGCTGAAGCGCGAGGCCGAGTTGGCGCGTGAACTCAACCTGGTCATGGCCGAGGAACGGGCGTTGTTCGGGAGCCTGGAATCGACGGAAGAGAACGCGTTCCCATCAGCCTAGCCCCGGCGAAACGGCCCGGTCAAGGCGATGGTTCGCCCGAGCCCCGACCGGCGCCGCGGTGCGGTGGTGGCGGGAGCCCTGCGTCCACGCTACCATCTCGGCTCGGGAGGCCCGATGGACGAACGGTCGCGGACAGCCCTTCGATGTCGTCGCATCGGCGCGATCGCGATCGCGGTCGCGTGCGCCGTCCAGGCGTGCGGTCCGGGGACCCAGACCGTGCACATGGACCCGCTGCGCTTCGAGGGGAGGCGGACGGCAGGGGGGGTGCGGGTCGACCTGCTGGATCCCGAGGTCCTGTTCCTGGAGGGGGTCAGGGCCTTCGACGAGAAGCGGCCGGAGGAGGCTGCGTCCAAGTTCGGGTTGATTCTCGAACACTTCCGCGAGTCCAGGTTCGCGAAGCCCGCGCTGTTCAACCGGGGGCTGGCGCTGCTCGCGGTGCCGCGGCCGCGCGAGGCGGCGGCGGACTTCGAGGCGTACCTCGCGCTGCATCCGGGCGACCCGGACGCACCCGACGCCTGGCACAGGCTCGGCCAGTCCCTGTGCGACGCCGCCGAGTGGGCGCGCGCCGAGGCCGCGCTCCGGACGCGCGCCGCGCTGCCGTCGGTGACGCTCCTGCTGGAGGTCGAGCTGTACGCCCGGCTCGCGCTCGCCCTGCGGATGCAGGGGCGCTACGAGGAGGCGCGCGAGACGGCGGCGAAGGTCATGGCCCTGCACGACCGGCACGCCACGCTCCCGGAGATGGAAGGCAACTACTTCGTCGCGATGGCGAGCTTCCAGGCGGCCGAGGTGTTCCACGACCTGTTCGCGCGGATCAAGTTCGTGCTGCCGGTCGAGCGGATGGAGAAGGACCTCCTCGACAAGGCGACGCTGTTCATGAAGGCGCAGGCCGAGTACCTGCGGACCATGCGCCTGCGCAACAACTACTGGGGCGTGTCCGCGGGCGTCCGGGTCGGCCGGCTGTACGAGGAGTTCTACGACGACGTGATGAACGCCGAGGTCCCGCCGGACCTGTCGCCGGAGGAGCTGGAGGTCTACCGCGACGAGCTGCGCCGCCGGACGCGGCCCATGGTCGCGAAGGCGGTGGACGCGTACGAGCGCAACATCGCGCTCGCGCGGATGTACGGCGCCCGGGACGAGTGGTTCGGGGACATGCCCGCGCGCCTGGACAGGCTGCGCCGCGTGCTGCAGGCGATGCCTCCGCCGGAGTGACGGATGGAACGTGTGCCGACCTGTCCGATCTGCAGGAAGCCCGCGGCGCCGCGCCCGGGCAACCTCTCGGCCCCGTTCTGCTCGGAGCGGTGCCGGAGGATCGACCTCGGCAAGTGGCTCGGCGAGGAATACCGCCTGTCGGTGCCGGCCGAGGAGGCCGAGGCCGCGCGGCCGCCCAGCGAGCCCGACGAGGACCGGGCCGACGGCTGACCGCCGCCCCGGCCCCTTCACCGTCCTACACCGGAATCGGCTCGCCGGGCGTGCGCCGGGGCGCGGGCGCGGTCGGCGGCATGCGGCTGCCCAGGCGCGCGTGCGTGACGACCTCGGACACCGCGAGGTCCGGGCGGTTGTGGTCCTCGGAGAGGTGCGCGAGCACGATCCGCGACGGCAGGCGGCTGCTCTCGTCCGCGATGCGCCGCAGGAATCGTCCCGCCGCCACGTTCGCGAGGTGTCCGCGGTCCGAGCGGACCCGGTCCTTGTCCGCGGGGAGGCGCGGGCTGAGTCGCAGCATCGCCTCGTTGTAGTTGGCCTCGAGCACGACCACGTCCGCGTCGGCGAAGTGCGGCAGCAGCTCGTCCGGGGCGTGCCCGAGGTCCGTTGCGACCACGACCTTGCGGACGCCGCCGGACGCGGATCGGGCCGCGACGACGAAGCCGTGCGTGGGCACGTCGTGGGACACCTCGAACGGCGTGACCTCGAGCCGGCCGACGAGGTACGTCGTGCCGGCGGCGAGCGGCCGGAACCACCCCGAAGGCAGGTCCCGATCGAACTGGCGGCGATAGACCACGCGCGCCGCCGCGGCCACGTCGGGGGAAGCCAGGATCGGCACCTCCGCCTCTTCCATGACGCGCAGGCCGTAGGCGCCGAGGTGGTCCGAGTGCGCGTGGCTGACGAGCAGCGCGGCCAGTCCCCGCGGCTCCATGCCCGCGGCGGCGAGGGCCTCGCGCGTGCCCCGCATCGTCGGGATCCCCGCGTCGATGGCGATCGCCGTCACGGGCGCGAACAGCGACAACCGCGACCTCGGCCCGCGGGGCGGAGACTTCATGCCACTTCGGGGGCGGATTGGCAAGCTCGGGGGGGGCTCCCGCAGTCAAGCCGAACGGAGCCAGCCGGGCATGGCGGCGCGGCCGCCGGACTCGATCCGGTGCAGGGGCACGGCGTCCGCGACCGAGAACGGGCCGACCGCGGTGCGGCGCAGCGCGACGAGGTGGCCGAGGCAGCCGAGCGCCCTGCCGACGTCCCGGCCGAGCGATCGCATGTACGCGCCCTTGCCGCAGCGGACGTCGAGCACGAGGTCGGGCTCGATCCACTCGACGAGGTCGATCGCGTCGATTCGGACCGGGCGGGCCTCGGGCGTCACGGCGCGGCCCTTCCGCGCGTACCAGTACATCGGCTTCCCGGCGACCTTCAGCGCTGAGAAGACCGGCGGCTCCTGCATGACCTCGCCGGTGAAGGCGGGCAGGACCGCGGCGATCGCGTCGCGGGAGGGGAGGGGACGAGACCCGACGCCGACCACGCGGCCGGTCAGGTCGCACGTGTCGGTCTCGGACCCGAGCCGCACGGTGACGCGGTACGCCTTGTCGCCCGCGAGCAGGCGGTCCGCCTCGCGCGTGAATTCGCGGCCGACCAGCACGGGGAGCAGGCCGGTCGCGAACGGGTCGAGCGTGCCGCCGTGGCCGACGCGCGGCGACCCGGTCAGGTGCTTGACCACGGCCGCGACCTGGGCGGACGAAGGGCCGGCGGGCTTGTCGACCAGGAGGATGCCGGTCACGCGCCGGATCCTCCGGGCTTCTCGCGCGACAGGCGGTCGAGGATCGCGTCCACGCGGGCCGCCTCGTCCTCCTGCTCGTCGTAGAAGAACTCGAGCGAGGGGGCGCGCATCAGCCTGACCCGCTGCACGAGGCGCGACCGGATGAACCCGCGAGACGCGTCGAGGCCGGCCATCAGCTCGGCCTTGCCCTGCTCGTCGGACACGAGCGAGCGCACGTAGATCCGCGCGATCGACATGTCCGCGGTCACGTGGACGTGGGTGACGACCGCGTCGTGGACGCGCGGGTCCATCACCTCGAAGACGAGCAGTTCGGACACCGCGTCCTTGACGAGGCTCGCGATGCGGTCGGTTCTCTTGTACGAACGCATGGTTGCAACTCACAAGACGTGCAGGATCTCGTGCGTGTAGTCCTCGACGTCCGCCAGGCGCGTCTCCTCGACGAACCTGACCACCTTGTCGAGCACGGAGTTCACGAACCGGTGGTCGTTCGCCACGACCGCGATGCCCAGGACCGCGCTCTCCCAGAGGTCGTTGTCCTCGACCTCGGCGATGGCCACGTGGAACTGCGTCCGGACGCGCCCGATGACCTTCTTGACGACCGAGCGCTTCCCCTTGAGCGACCCCGTCTCCGGGATCGCGAGGGTCAAGCGGCAGACACCGACAACCATCTACCCGTACCCGTACCCGCCTCAGCGACCGTCGCTGACCGGAGCCAGCGACTCGCGCACGGACTCGAACTCGAAGAACTCGAGGATGTCGCCGACCTCGAGGCCCTCGAAGCCCTCGAGCGCGATGCCGCACTCGAAGCCCTGCTTGACCTCGCGGACGTCGTCCTTGAAGCGCTTCAGGGACGCGAGCTTGCCCTCGAACACCTTCTCCTTGCCGCGCATCGCGCGCACGATGTCGGCGCCGCGCATGATGTGCCCGGACGTGACGTAGGAGCCCGCGATCTTCCCGATCTTGGAGACGGCGAAGACCTGTCGGACCCC